>CAZXGE010000009.1:0-15303 GCA_964640445.1 uncultured Candidatus Peribacteria bacterium | reverse complement strand
CTTTATGATTTAATTTTTAAACGAACAGTTGCGACCCAAATGGCTGAAGCTCGTTTGAAATTAACAACGGTGAAAATTAAGGCTGCTGCAACGGTGGCTGCTGAATTTGTTGCTCGAGGTAAGGTTGTGGAATTTCCTGGCTTTTTCAGGGCTTATGCTGGTGTTGTCGATGACAAAGACGAGGATGGTGGTCTGCTCCCAGACCTGAAAGAGGGTGATGTTCTTAAGCTTAATGAGCTGTCGGAGCAGTTACACCAAACTAAACCGCCGGCGCGTTATACTGAAGCTAGTTTAATTAAGGCGTTGGAAGCTCATGGTATTGGTAGGCCTAGTACTTATGCCTCAATCATGACAACGATTGAGGAGAGGGCATATGTGCGTCGAGCTGGTCAGGCTTTGGTGCCGACTTTTACTGGTATGGCAGTGACACAGTTTTTGGAAGGTAATTTCCCTGATTTGGTTTCTTTGGATTTTACGGCAACGATGGAGCAGAGTTTGGATGAAATTGCTGAAGGTGAGCGTGAGATGTTGAAATATTTACAAGGTTATTTTCTGACTGACAAAGGTTTATTGCATCAATGTGATTTGGTTTCAGCTCGGGTTGATGGCGAAAATCCGCGTCAGCTCAAATTGGCAACTTTGCCACCGGCTTATGAAATTTTTGTAGGGCGATTTGGTCCTTATTTGAAAGCAAAAAAAGATGGTGAGGATGTGAATGTGTCGGTTCCTGAGACTTATGCGCCTGCTGATTTGACCGAAGAAATGCTGGTTGAGTTGCTGAAAATGGCCTCGAGTGGCGAAGGGGGTAATGAGGGGGTGCATCTCGGTGTTGATCCTAATTCTGGTTTGGGTGTTTATTTGAAGGTTGGTCGTTTTGGTACTTATTTGCAGCTTGGCAAAGATAGTGATTATGATGGAGAAAAGCCGAAAAGAGCTACTTTGCCTAAGCAGATTAATGCAGCGAATTTGAGTTTGGTAGAAGCTCTGGATTGGTTATCATTACCCAAGAAATTGGGGATTGATCCGGCGACTGGTGCTGATGTTGTTGCCGGGCTGGGCCGATTTGGTCCTTATTTGGTTTTGAATGGGGAATATCGTTCTTTGAAGGGCTTGGAGGAATTATTCAGTATAGATTTGGAGGAGGCGCTAAAGCGTTTAGCGGAGCCGAAGGCGACGCGTGGTGGTCGTTTTGGGGCGGCTAAAGCTGCTACTCCTGGGAAGATTTTGGGAGAAATGCCGGTGAATCCTCGTTCCAAAAGTAAGGCGAAGCCAGAGGTAATTGAGCTTAAATCAGGACGCTATGGAGCTTATCTGAAGTATGGCAAAACTAATGTGGCGATACCAAAAAGCTTAGATCCTGATAAGATTACGTTAGAGGAGGCAGTGGAATTGGTTAAAGCTAAGCTAGGGAGGTAATTAAGGAAGCTCTGAAAAATGCGAATTTCTGCATCGATTTTAAGACTGGAATTTGGGTCGTTTGCTTTTAAATCAAGTCAGGTTGAGAGTCTGTTTGTGAGGTAGGGGATAAATTGCTGCAGAGTCAACTGATTTGAGTTGGTTCGGTGCCCTGTTTTGTTGCTTTTTTTCGCTTTTAGATGGTACTTTTCTGGATGTGAATCTTACCTCATTTTATGATTTTTTCTATGAACTGGCAGCGTATTTGTAGCCTTTGGTTATTTGTTTTGATATTTGTTTTTGCTTGGTCAAATTTGGCTTCAGCGCAAGTGTCTACGTCATGTTTGGCAATTTCGGGTCAGACTAGAACATACCCTGTAGCTGAGGGTGCAAGTTTGAATGAAGGAGTGGTTGATTTTTCGGAGCCGGCTGTAAGGACGGCTTATAAGGCTTGTGCCAATAAGAATTTTGCTTCTGACTTAGGTTTTGAGTCTGATCTTAGTGGGTTTGCCTGGAATCCAAATTTGGGCTGGGTGGCGATGGCGGCTTCGGGTGCTGGTCCGAGGTATGGGACCGCAGGTGTTCAGTTTAGTGATTATGGTTTTAGGTCGTTTGTAAAATTTGTGAATAATCAAGGTGGCACACTTAGAGGTTATTGGTGGAATGATGTTGCGGGTTGGATTTTACTTAATTGTGCAGATAGTACTGATCGTGGGCTTTGTGCGCGTTCTAGTTTTGGTGGGCAAGTCGATAATTTGGGTAATGTAACTGGCTTTGCTTGGTCTAATAGTTTGGGTTGGATTGATTTGACTGGGATGAGAGTGCCAACATTTTCGCAGTTGGCAATTGTGCCTGATGTTGAGCTCGAGATGTTGCCAGTTGATGCTAATGGTCGAATTGGGCAGATTGGTGCACCAGTTTATGCTGTTAGTAATAATAATGGGTATGCTTTGGCCTTAGATTTTCAGTCGGCTGGTACGAGTTTGCTTGATCGTTATGATTTTGATTTTGACATCCAGTTTCGAGACCAGTTAGTGTCACAACAAGTTTCTTATAGTACCAAGGATGGATTTTCGATTTCGGCTCCGGCTGATGATCGTGGTAATGCTGATAATACTTTGCTTGCTAACAAAGGTTTGGTTGCGACTAGATTTCGAGGTGGCAATTTAATTGATGGTTATACAACTGGTGGGACTGATAACTATCAGTTGAGTACGGTTAATAATGAGTTGAAGCTTGTTAGTCGCAATGCTTTAGTAAGTAGGGTGCCTTCTGTGACTTACTTAGAGGCTAATGGGAGCGAAGTGTCTTTATTGGAAATTGTAGCAGTTAATTATAGAGCTAAGCACAAAGTGACGGGTCAAGTTTACAATGGTTTTGCTCCTAAGGTTGTAGCTAAGCAAGTAAGATTTTTATCTCCTTATCGAACTGTCTTGAGCCAATCTGGTAATGCGGCTTTGAATTTGAAGTTGGGTGCTAATCCGGCATTGCGACAAGTTACAACTAAAATGATTGAACTAGCTAATATTTCCCAAGAACGAATGGCTTATTATTTAACTGAACCGGGTGTTTCTAAATATTTGTATTGTTTGACAGCTAATAGTGATTATCGGGATTGTTTGACACTTGACCGTGATAATCCTGATAGTAATTTGAATTCTGATGGGGGGGAGCCGTTGTTGGGCAATGCAATGTTGACTATTAATTTTGCAGGTCAAGTTTCTAGGTTGCCTGAGTTGTTGTATTTGTATTTACAGCTTTTCGATTTGAATGATGAGGTTTCGGCGATTGAATTGTCTGAGGGGACTGGTGTTTATGGCGTTTCTTATTATCGTGGGGCTGATTCACGAACTTATAATTATATTGCTGGTCAATTGTTGAATCGAGCTTTGCAAGTTTTTGCGCCAGAGGTTAGAGGCGCAGTGCGGTTGGATTCATTTAGTGATTTGACAAGTCAGAATGATAATTCGCCGATTGCTGGTGGTCGTGAGATCGGTGTGCGAGAGAATTTTATTCGTTATAGTGAATCTTTGGTTCGAGGTAAAAGTTTGAAAGCTGGTTGTAGTTCCACAAATGCTGATTTTAGAAACGTGAGAGATTGTTGGCTTAATTTTGCGGGCCAAAGTGGTCAGACGCGAAAAGTTTATGCCACTAGCTACAGTGGTAACTCTCAGAATGTGACACCATTAGTTATCAATAATGCATTTTTGGGTACTGATGCCACTGCCTATGATTTGGTTGTGACAGGCCGTGATGTCATTGTTGATGATAATTTATTTTTTGCTAAACGAGATGGCTCTTTGGACCGTGACAAAACTTTGAATTTGTTTGTTTATAAAAATGGTAGTGGGATTGGCGGGAATGTTTATGTTCGTGGTAAGGCTAATATTTTGCAGGCACATGTTTTTGCTGACGGGTCGTTATTTAGTGTCGGGAATGCTTGGAATTATCCAACAACAATTGCCAACCGAGTGCCGCCGATTCGAACAGAGGAAATGAAAGAAGATTTGTATGAACAGTTTGTTTTGTTGGGTAGTTTATATAGTAAAAATACATTGGGTGGTTGTGATTTGCCGAAACCGAGAACAGGTAATGGCACTTTGGTTTTGCAGACGACAATTGAAGCTCGTGAGAAAGCTTGTTTGTATGATTTGAACTATTTCCGTTATTCACCAATGATTTATTCTGAAGAAGATGGTTTGCTTGTTTGGCCTGATGCAGGAGATAAAGCTGTAGATACTTTGGCTTGGCAGTTGGTGCGTGAAAGCAATGATTCTGTTGCTCAGGCTGTAGAGTTGATGTCCGGATTGATTACTAGAACTTTTGATCAATCTGGTGCATATTCTGTTGTGAATTTAGTTTATGAACCTAGAAAGAAGGCAGCTAATTTGCCAGATTTGCCTGCTGGAGCGGCTTTCGTGAACTAGAAATAAAGTTTAAAAAATCCTCGAGGAAAAATCCTCGGGGATTTTTGGGTATCAATTTTTCACTATTACATTCTGGCCGATATTAATGTTTAGCTTTTTACTTAAGCCAGCGTTGATTTCTAAAACTTGGTTTGCTGGTTTTTCACTATTGTAAGTAGGGCAAGGATCTTGATCACATGGTTTGGAGTTGTGCTCGATGTCGACAATTTTATTGTCATTGACGAAGATAATATCGAGTGGGATGAGAGTGTTTTTCATCCAGAATTGTTGGTAGGTGCTGTTCACGAAAGTGAAAAGCATGGCAGAATCGGTTGCTAGATCTTGTTGGTACATTAAGCCTAGTTGTTGTTTGGCTGGTGTATCTGCAATATAAGTTTGAAATAGGTGTTTGTTATTAATTTTGACAACAGTAGTTTTGTATAAATTTAAATTGTTGCTTGGGTCAATCCCTAGGTTGGTTTCTGGCTTTATGCTCAAATAGTAATACAAGACTAATATTGAGCATAAAATACTTATTGCTATGATTTGAGTGGTTGGTTTTAATTTTTTTAATTGCATGGAAAGTTGATGATCAAGGTTTGGAGGTAATCGCGAGTGTAAATGGCTGGATGTGGTATAGTTAAAGTTTCATCTGCGATTTCTTGTTTTTTAAAGGCGATAATATCAAGATCCATCGTTCTTGGACCTTTTTGGATAATGTTTTTGCGATTTAATTTTTGTTCAATTAATTTGAGTTCTTTTAGTAGTTGATGAGGACTTAGATTTTGACAAGCTATTTTGACAATTAAATTGAGGAAATATGGTTGGTTTAGGTAGATTTTGGGATCGGTGATCAGCGTTTCGCTAGTTTTGACTATAGTGCAAATTTTACTTAGTTCGTTTAAAGCATCGGAGCAATTTTGGTAGAGATTGCCCCAGTTGCTGCCTATTGAAATAATGGCTTCGTTATCGTTGATTAACGAGTTAAGGTGACGAAGGATGTCGGTGTTTCCCATAGTTTGATTGCTTCGAGTTTAAGATTTTGGGGGAGGTTTTCTCCAATGTTTTCAGTAGTGAGGCTATTGTCTTTGAGATAATTTTTGAGCTCAGTACATAAGTTTTGATTGTCGATTTGTTTGATCAGTAACTGATCAAGATTTTCTAGTCGCCGCCAAATTTCTTGAGCTAATAATTCTGAAGTCGGGTTTTTGACTATTTCATTGAGGTGCGCATGGTCGAAGTCGGATAGGACAGCATCTTTGACTATTGCTTTGAGAATAACAAAGTCGATTAGCAGGCCGTTGGTGCCAATGTCACCACTGATCGTCACTTGGAGCTTGTAGGTGTGGCCATGTAGACGTTCGCATTTGCCGTAGTAATCGGTGAGGAAGTGGGCTGCATCGAAAGTGAATTCTTTAGTTACCGAAAGTTTGGGCATGAATTTGAACTAAATGATGATGGTGAATTGGATTGTGTGTCCTAATGATTGTAGCACCGTTCTGTACTGCTAGAAAATCTAAAAGTAGAGATTTGATGTCGCGATCTGCTATCTCGCCGCCGAGGAAGCCTTTGCGTGAAATGCCAACCAAGATCTCGGGGTGAATTGATTTGAGCTCTTGGAGACGGCGGATGATTTCGTAGCTATAGGAGCCGTCATTGCTGACGAAGCTGCCCATGCCGGGGTCGATGATGATTTGTTGACGGTTGACGCCTAGTGTTTCGGCAAATTGGATTTTGCTGGTAAGAAATTGTTTGATCTCAGCGATGACATCTGTGTAGGTTTTAATTGCCTTGTTGGGATAAGGGTTTTGGCGATACATGAGAACAAGTTTGAGGTCGTTGTCTTTGACGATCTGGGCAATTTTTTTGTCATTGTCTAGGCTTGTGATGTCGTTGGCTATGGAGACGCCATACTGGATTGCCATGGCTAAAGTTTCGCTATTTTGTGTGTCGAGGGAAATTTTTACTTTGTTGTGGATTTTGTTGTCGTGAAGCAGTTTGAGGACAGGTTCTAGTCGATTGATCTCGGTGTCGATAGTGATTTTGGTGGCCGTGGGTCTGGTGCTTTCGGCGCCTATGTCTAAAATGTCGATGCCTTGCGCAATTAGTTCGTGGGTTTTGGCTAAGGCCTGTTCTGGTTGAATGAATTGGCCACCATCGGAGAATGAATCAGGCGTAATGTTGAGCACGCCCATGATTTTAACCATATGTAGTTTGCAGGTAAGTTAAATAGATTTGTTGAAGTTCTTTTGTAGCTTCGTTTTGCTTGGCGAAGACTCGTGAGTTTAGCTGGTCGATTCTGACAATGTCGATAATGCTGTTGATTAGGTAAATATCTGTAATTTCTTGATTATTGAGTTCGGATAGTTTTAGTTTTCTGGCTGTGATTTTAGTTTGCAGTGCTGATTCTAAAATTTTCAAGGTAATGGAAGGTAGTTTTGCACCGGTGGTTGTGAATAAGTGGTTTTGGTAGCGGTAAATGATGTCGGTTTTTAGCCCTTCTGTTAGTAGTTTTTGTTGATTTGTGTAGATGTATTCGAAGTGATGGTAATTGTCGGAAGGCAGTGATTTTAGCAAGAATTGTTCCATCATGCTTGTTGTTTTGTGTAGCGGGAGGATGCGTGTGGAGTCTAGGGTTTTGCTGATAATGTTATTGGGGGTAGTTGTCTTTAAATCTTGGCAATCAATAATTAAGGTTGGCTTTTTGTTGAGGAAAATATTGATGCGAATGCGTTGTTCTTGCTTTGTATTCTTGGCTTTGATTAGGTCTGAGATTTGTTCGGATATTTTTTGTTCTGAAAGCGGGTAGTCGATGTTTAATGAATTTAAGCTTTTTGCTAAACGGTCGAGGTGGAGATTTAAAGCTATTGGTTTTTGCTTGATGGTTTTTAAGGTTTCGTAAAGTCCCGCTCCATAAAGGAGGCTTTCGCTATGGTATGGGAAAACTACTTCATGCTCTGGTTTGATTTTGTAATCTTGGCTAAGGTACATGAGGTCTATTGGTTTAGTGCTTTTTGGATAGTTTTGGTTTTGAGCAAAGTTTCTGCATATTCACTATTTGGATCGGAGTCGATGATAATAGCACCACCAGCATGGTAGTAGCAACTGTTGCTATTGTTTGTGAGTGTGCGGATCATGATGTTGAGTTTGAGGTTTTGGTTGTGGTGGATGTAGCCCATTGATCCACAGTAATTGCCGCGAGGTAGTTTTTCGGTTTTGTTGATAATTTGCATGGTGCGTTTTTTGGGACAACCAGTTACGCTACCGCCAGGGAAAATCGCCTTAATGATTTCGCTGGTTTTGAGGTTTGGTTTAGCTTGTGCGCTAATTCGACTGTATCCTTGGAAAAGATGTTTGAGTTTTTTGATGGCTCGGGTGATTTCAACTTTGACAGTGCCGGGCTGGCTGATTTTGGCTAGATCATTGCGTGAAAGGTCAATGATCATATTGAGTTCGCAGTTTTGCTTGGGGTCATTGAGGATAAGCTCGGGATTTTGTTTGATGTCGATAGTGCCTTTGATTGGTTCTGTGATTAGTCGGTTGTTTTGTCTGGTTATTAGCAGTTCGGGTGAGTTGGAGATAATAGAGTGACTGCTGCTTTGATATAAACCGCTATATTCAACAGGGTTTATTTTGTTGAGTTTAGTGTAGAGACTGATTGGGTTTTTGCTTGGATGACCGATGAAGCTTTGGGCGAAATTAACTTCGTAGGTTTCGCCTGATTTTAGCAGGTCAAAGATTTTTTGGAGTTGAGTTTTGTATTCTTGGGTACTAATTTGTGGGGTTAGTACAGTATTTGTTTGTTTGGACTTCGCTTGATCGGCGCTTGGTAGCTGGATGTGTTCTGCTGGGTTTGCGTTGATGGCGCTTAGTTTTTCTTTTAACTGATTTAGTAGCTTGTGATCATTGTTACTTAAACTGATTTTGATTTTTTGTGTACCTTGACTGCTTTGTTGATAAATAATTTCTGGAATAAACCAATTGGCTAGCGGTGCTTTGTCGATAATGTGAGCATTGATGTCGTAGAGTTGTTGGCCAAATTCGTAACTAAAATAGCCATAAAGTCCGATGGGCAGGTTTGTTTGTTGGTTTTCTGAGTTTATTTTTGTGAATTTTGTTTGAAGAAAGGCGATGGCTTCATCGACTAACTCTAGGTATGCTTGAGGGTCTTTGCCGTAATAGGCGAATTCGATTATTGGCTTTGTAGCTAACAATAAATCCCCATTGCTTGTACCGAAATTTAGGTGCAAGAATGGGGATTTGAGTTTGTTTAAACTGGGAAGCTTTTTTAGTTGCTTAACGAGAACGTTCGTCTTCGGCATAGACGTGGAGGTATTCACCTTTGTCATAGCTATGGATTTCGTCAGAGTTAAAGAAGCGTTTCACTTCTTGAGTTGCGTTTTCTACACTATCAGAAGCGTGGATAACATTACAAGCTACACTCATAGCGAAATCGCCACGGATTGAGCCTGATTCAGCTTCGCGAGCTTTGGTAATACCTGTGATTAGGCGAACTGCATTGACTACCTCTAGACCTTCGACACAAACGGCAACAACAGGTGAGCTTTGCATGAAGTTGCTAACGCCAGGGAAGAAAGGTTTGTCAGCGATATGAGCATAATGTTCACGAAGTACTGCTTCGTCTAGACGCATCATTTTGAGGGCAACAATTTTGAGGCCTTTGCGCTCGAAGCGTTGTAGGATTTCGCCGATTAGACCGCGTTGAATGGCATCTGGTTTAATCAGAACTAAAGTTTTTTCTCGTACACCGGACATGTCCATGTTGATTTGGTTAATTAATTAGTCGTGATCACTCTAGTTGATCTCTTGTGATTTGACAAATTTTTCGTAATCGGGGAATGGCCCAATTGTGGTTGTGTAGAATTTGTCTTTGCCGAAAATCTCGTTCGCGACTTTTTGAATAGCTTCGACATTGACTTGATCAATTTTTTTGTAAATGGATTCAATTGATTCTGTTTGATTACGCAGAAGTTCTTGGCGAGCCAGCATATGAGCATATTCGTCTGACTCTTCTAGTTTTAGGGCTAATTTGCCCTTGAGGTAATTCTTGGCTTTAGTTAATTCTTCTTCGCTGATGCCTTCTTGGCTAATCAGAAGATATTCTTTTTTGATTGCCTTAATAGCATCTGAGGTCCTTTGGATATCGACGCCAGCTCTAGTGTATAAGCTGCCAATGTCTGAGTAGGTGTCAGTGGAAGTGCTGATGTAGTAGCAGAGGCCTTGTTGTTCACGAATTTTGAGGAACATGCGTGAGCTCATATTGCCTCCTAGGATTGTGGCTAGAAGTTTTGTTGGCCATTCGTCGGCGGTTTGCATGCCTGTGGCTTTGACACCAACAATGATGTGAGCTTGTTCAGTGTTTTTGTTTTTTAGAAATACCTTATCGCCGTTATATTCGCTGTAGGGTTTGAAGTTTTTGGCTTTTTGTCCCTGCATTTTACCAAAGCTGTTTTGGATTAATTTTAGTGCTTCTTCTCTGTCGAAATTGCCACTGAGGGCGATCACGATATTGTCAGGAGTGTATAGTGATTGCATGTGGTTTTTGAAGTCTTCGTGGTTTAGGGTGGAGATTACTTCTTTGGTTCCGATTTGATCCCAACCAAGTGGTTGATTCCCGAATAATTGTTGTTCGAAAGACCAGCCGATTTGGTACATTGGTGTGTCTTGGTACATGTTGTATTCTTCTAGGATCACACCGCGTTCTTTTTCGATTTCTGCTTGATCTAGGCGGGCGTGGATGAGCATATCAGATAAAACATCGATACCGAGGGCTAATTGATCTTTGGTGACTTTTACATAGTAGCCAGCGTATTCTTTTCCAGTGAAAGCGTTGAATTCACCACCGACGCCGTCGATTGCTTCGGATACTTCTTTGGTGTTTTTGTATTTTTGGGCACCTTTGAAAAACATATGTTCGAGGAAATGAGAGATACCATTTTGGCTTGCCTCTTCATAGCGGGAGCCAGCTCCAACTAAGATCATGATTGTAACTGCTTCGGTGCCTGGTAGGTTTTTGAAGATGAGTCGTAGTTTGTTATCGAGAACTAGTTTTTGGTCCATTTTGATTTTTAAATAGATGATGTTCTTATTTATCTTAGTAGAACTAAATTGATAAAGAAAGCTTTTCAGTGGCAGTGGTTTTTGTTATAGTTGAGACTACTGGAATTGAAAATTTTTATGAGTATTTTGCGTCCGTTTGCTGATGAACGAATGAGGAAAGTTTTGCTTTTGGTTGTGTTTTTCATTGGTGTAATTGGTTTTAAGCTATTTTACATGCAAGTTTTGGCCCATGGACATTATTTGGATTTAGCCAAGCAAGGACGACAAGGCTATCGTGAATTAACGGCTAGAAGGGGCGAGATTTATATTAACGATTTTCATTCTGGTGAAGATTTTCGTTTAGCGACCAATATTACATTAGATACGGTTTTTGCTGATCCTTATTTGCTTGAAGATCCTGAACTTGTGGCTAATAAAATTGCCCCGATATTGTTTGATGAAGAAGAGGCTCAAGAAGTTGAAGAAGAACGCATTGAAGAGGAGCGGAAAAAATTACCTGCTGATATTAGTGAGGAAGAGTTGGAAAAGTTGTTAGTTAGGAAGAGTGTTGCGGAGTTGAAAAAAGAGTATAGGGATGAGATTTATGAGAAAATTGCCAATAAAATTCGTGAACAAATTTTGCTTGTACCAACTCCAAATGTGCCATTGAAGCGTGCGGTTAGATCTCTGGGTCTGAGTGGCGTAGAGGTGACGGATGATGGGGTTTATGCTTATCCTGCTTTGATTGAATCTAAAAAAGAGTATGCTACTAAACTTAGTCGCTTTGTGGAGATACCAGTTGAAAGGTTAGAGGCTGTGCTTGCTGGTAAAAACCGTTATGTAGTCTTGAAGAAAAAAGTTCGTCCTGAGGTTTCTGAAAAATTGAAAAATCTTAAGAAGCAGCTTAATAAGCAGTTTGTCGGAATTGGCTTTGAGGAAGAGACTTATCGTTACTATCCGGAGGAGCAATTGGCTGCCCCAATTTTGGGGTTCACTGATATTGATAGGGTTGGAGTTTATGGTTTGGAGAAGGAATATGATAAGGAGTTGAAAGGTAAGGCTGGTGTATTTAAGACTGAACTTGATGGTGCAGGTAGGCAAATTACCGTTGGTGATGATGTAGTTATTGAGCAGGCGCAAGACGGTAGTGATTTGTATTTAACATTGGATCGTTCAATCCAGAAACAGGTTGAAAAATATTTGGCTGATGCGGTGATTAATACCCGATCAGATTCTGGTCAGGTGATTATTATGGATCCGAAAACTGGTGCGGTCATGGCTATGGCGAATTATCCCACATTTGATCCGAATGTTTATTGGGAAGCATTGGAAACAGAGGAAGTTATTTTGGATGAAGAACAGCAAAAACGGATAGTCAAAAAGACGGTGGGTAAAGAGTTGGAAACCTATTTGATTACTAATGATTATACAGAAGATAAAATTCGCTTATTTGATTTGGATCAAGATGAGTCAGAGGCTGAAGATGATGATGATCAGAATCAAGACGGCGATGAGCAAGATTTGGATGAGGTAGCGGTGAAATATGCTAAATTTGTTAATGATGTTGGTGCGGCAGTCTATCGAAATCGAGTGATGGCAGATATCTATGAGCCCGGGTCGGTGTTTAAGGTGATAGTTATGGCTATTGGTTTAGATGCAGCTGGTTTGACGCCAGATCGGCAGATTAATGATTTTGGTCCGATTAAAGTTGATGAGTTTACGATTGATAATGCCTTGGGTAAACATTATGGCCTTATTACAATGACGCAGGTTTTAGAAACTTCCAATAATATTGGGATGGCTTTTGTTGCTAACGAAATTGGGCGTAGCTTGTTTGGGTCTTATTTGAAAAAATTTGGTTTTGGTAGAGAGACGGCGATCGAGTTGCCGGATCAGGGTAAAGGTCAAATTGAAAGTTCGCAGCGTTGGTCTGAAGCTGAATTGGTTACCCATGGTTTCGGTCAGGGGATTTCGGTGACGCCAATGCAAATGATTACGGCTTTGGCGGCTTTGGCTAATGATGGTGTGATGATGCGGCCTTATTTGATTGATAAAATTGAGAATTCTGAACGATCGATTGCAACTGAGCCAAGGGTTGTGCGACAAGTTATTACCAAAGAAACTGCAGATAAAATTAAGGCGATGATGGTGAGTGTTGTGGAAAATGGGCAACAACGAAAAACTTTGGGGGGCTTGCCCTACACGATTGCTGGCAAGACGGGGACTTCTCAGACTTATAAACGGGGTATTCCTTTGGAGTGGGCGGGGACGACGATTGCTACTTATGGTGGTTTTGCACCGGCGGAAGATCCAAAGTTTGTAGTGTTGGTCAAACTGGATAAGCCAAAAACAAGTCAGTGGGCTGATGCTACGGCTGTGCCTTTGTTTAAGCAGGTTGCTGAGTTTATGTTTGATTATTTGGCGATACCTCCCGATAAAATCTGATGAAGTTTATGCAAGATGTCGATTTTACTGTGGCGATTGCGGTTTTGATTGATCGAGGCAAGGTGTTGATTAATCAGCGTCCAAAAGGTTGGCTTAAGGATTTTTGGGAGTTTCCTGGTGGTAAGTTGGAAGCGGGCGAAATGATTGAAGAAACACTTAAGCGGGAAATGTTGGAAGAGTTTAATTTATTAGTAGAGCCAAAGTATGAGCTAATGAATTATGATTTCGATTATGGAAAATACATGTGTCGGTTGAGGTTTTGGTTGTGTGAAGCTAGTGCCTTGGCGATTGCGTCTATGTTGCCTTTGGAAGGTCAAAATTTTGTTTGGGCGGATTTGGAAGCGGTAGCAGCTGGTAAGTATAATTTTTTGGAGGGGAATAGGAAGTTTATTGAAGAGTTTGTTGTTGGTAAATATGGGCTTTGGGGTTGACTTAGTCGATTGGTAACTGTATTATAATTGGTACTAAACATCATACTATGAATAATACCATTACGGCTCAGGAGCTTAAAGTTAAAGGGACGCTGGCTATAAAAAAAAGAATTGGTAAGTTTCAAGAAGCTATTATAACTGTCCGTGGTAAAGAGAGTTATGTAGTTTTAAGTTTTGAACAATATAAATTCCTTAGAGAGCGAGAATTGCAGGCGGCAATTGATGAATCTAAACAGGCAATATCTGAAAAGAAATACAAAATTAAAAGTGTTAAAGGTCATGTTAAAGAGTTAAGTGATGTTTAAACTGGCAATTACAAAAAATTATGAAAAAAAAGCAAAGCAGTTTTTTAAATATAACCAAACACTACTCCCTCAATACGAAAAGTGTTTAGAGTTACTCTGTCTTAATCCAAAACATCCTTCTCTCAGATTGCATAAGTTGTCAGGCAAATTGGCTGGGCTTTTTAGTGTTTCAGTAAATATATCGGTGAGGGTTCTGATTTATTTTATCATCAAAGAGGACTTGATTGTGCCAGTGGATATTGGTTCGCATGACAAAATATACTAATGTCACTCTGGGAAGGTGAATCTGGCAGGGCCAGTAGGAATCGAACCCACGCTAAGGGTTTTGGAGACCCTTGTACTACCATTATACGATGGCCCTGTTTGTCGTGAACATATTTTATGGTAAAAAAAATTATATACAAGGGGAATTGGTAAGGATGGGTTATTATACTAGCTTGCGATAATTTTTTTGTTTAATATAGAGTTAAGTTAAATCTCTTTCATATGGAATACCAATATTTTTTTGCTTTGTCGCCAGGTGTAGTTGTTTTTTTATTTTGGCTTTTTGTTCATTTGAATCCGACGATTTCCAGAAAAGGTAAGCGTGATCACTTTTATAAGCTGCTTGAAGCTAATGGGTTTAGACGTGTCGGGATTTTTAAAGAGGGCAATTTGAATCAGCTTAATGGTTTGGTGCAAATAAATGAAGCGATGCGTTCGGCTACAGGTATGGCGAAATGGTTTTTGGAAAAAGTGGAAAAATTGGCTACTTATTTGTATGTTCGGGAATTTGCAGGTGTTGAGGTTGAGGCATTTGATCGGAAGATGAGCCGTAATAAATCTAAAGCTTCTTGTCTGAGAGTGAGAGTTGGGGCTGATATTAATCAGTTGGTTTTGTATCCAAACCGGTTTCGGTTTAGATATTTTCGGCTTTTTCAGGATTTTGGATTTGGAATTAATGCTTTTGCTAAGTTGCAAAAAGAGTATCCACTACGAGTGTTGGTGAAAGATAGTTTGTTGGCGGAAAAAATTGGAATGGCACAAAGCTTAAGAGTGATGGGTGAGGGTTTGCGTACTTATAATTTTATGGTTTATACAGAAAACGGTTATTTGATTTTGGAGGCGCCGGGGATGCTTACAGATCCTGTGGCTTTGACTAAATTTGTGGATTTATTGCTAGAGATTAGGCGCTTGGTTTAATTAAATATTATTTTTTTGAGTAATTAGCTGATTTTGGCTTTCGTCAACAGAGTTTGGTTGGCGAAATGACTGATCGATTTTAAGATTGTTTTTGTAATTTTTAATTTTTAGTTATGAAATTTTTGGCAGGTCTGTTTAAGAAAAAGTCACCTGTGAACAGCTATTTGGCTGAGTTTTTGGGGGCATTTGGCTTGGCTTTGGCGGTTACTATGTCAGTTGTTTTGGAGTTTGGTTTACCGACACCATTGATTGCCGGTGTGACTTTAGGTTTGTTTGTGTATACGGTTGGTAGTATTTCCGGAGCACATTTGAATCCAGCAATTACAATTGCCATGTTGGCGCATAAAAAAATTGAAGTTAAAGATGCGTTTTTCTATATTGTATTGCAATTGTTAGGTGGGTTTGCTGCATTTGGCTTGGTTTTGTTGCTAAATGGCGAGCCGGCTTTTGTACCTGTAGATGGCAGTTTGTTAACATTTGTTGCTGAGGCTTTGGGTGCTGCTTTCTTGGCATTTGGTGTTAGTGCGGTGGTTTTTGGTAATGTGGATGATGATATGGCTGGTGTGGTGATTGGTGGGT
>CAZXGE010000008.1:0-15338 GCA_964640445.1 uncultured Candidatus Peribacteria bacterium | reverse complement strand
ATCAGCAAAAAAGGGAGAATGTGGGCGGCCTTTGTGTCATCACAACATGGTGCAGTAAAAAAGATCAGCAAAAAAGGGAGAATGTGGGCGGCCTTTGTGTCATCACAACATGGTGCAGCAAAAAATGATCAGCAAAAAAGGGAGAATGTGGGTGGCCTTTGTGTCATCACAACAGACGCACACATTCTCCCTTTTTTGCCCTTGTTGACGAACCCTAAACTATAGAAAATCGACCCAAAAATCTAATTTTATCGTGACTATTTTTTTGCTTGGGTTTAGAATCTTTGCTGAATTTAAATATAGAAATATGGTTTTCCCTTTTACAGAATTGCAAGTTCAAGATCCGGAAATTTATAATGCGATTCGCCAAGAAGAAACTCGCCAGCGCTACGAAATTGAGATGATCGCCTCGGAAAATCATGTTTCTGTACCAGTCATGGAAACTATGGGGTCGATATTTACAAATAAATATTCCGAAGGTTATATCGGGAAAAGATATTATGCTGGTCAGCAAAATGTAGATACAATCGAAGGCCTAGCAATTGAACGCGCCAAAAAATTATTCGATGCCGAACATGCCAATGTTCAAGCCCTATCTGGCTCTCCGGCCAACGCTGCAATCTATTTCGCGATTGCCAATCCTGGCGACACAATCCTGGGGATGAGCCTTGCTCATGGTGGGCATTTGAGTCATGGCCATCCGGTTAATTTCTCAGGCAAACTGTATAATTTCGTCCAATACGGTGTAGATCCCAATACGCATCTAATCGACATGGAGGAGGTGAGAAGATTGGCTCACGAGCATAAACCAAAAGTAATTGTTGCTGGTTTCTCTGCGTATTCTCGTAATCTCGATTGGCGTAAATTCAAGGAAATTGCTGACGAAGTTGGCGCTATTACTTTCGCCGATATTGCTCATATTGCCGGTCTTATCGCCGGTAAACAATTGGAAAATCCAGTACCGTTTTTCGATGTAGTTTCCACAACCACACACAAAACTTTGCGTGGTCCTCGTGGTGCTTTGATTTTGTGTAAAGAAGCTTGGGCCAAAGAGATCGACAAGGCAGTTTTCCCTGGTATGCAAGGTGGACCACACGATCATATCAATGCTGCCAAAGCCGTAGCTTTCAAGGAAGCATTGGATCCAAGTTTCCAAGTTTACGCCGCTCAAGTAATCAAAAATGCTCAAACATTAGCTGCCGAATTGACTAAGCGTGGGTTCCATATCATTACCGGTGGTACTGATAATCATTTGATGTTGATTGACACAGTCAAATCAGCCAACCTCACAGGCAAAGAGGCCGAACATGCACTAGAAACTGTAGGTATTTCTTGTAATAAAAACATGGTACCGTTCGACGAACGCAGTCCATTCGATCCATCTGGTATTCGTCTGGGTACACCAGCTGTCACCACTAGAGGCATGAAAGAAGCTGAGATGTTGATCCTTGCTGATTTCATTGATCGTGCTTGCAAATCTGCTCACGACGAAACTGCCCAAGCTCAAATCAAATCTGAACTTAGAAGTCTGTGCGAAAAATTCGTAGTTCCAGGTACGGTTTAAGACACACTAAAAAATCGAACCATTTTGTTGTGTCATCTGGTTCGATTTTTTAATTAAATTGCTAAAGTAAAAACAGTTCTTACTTTGCCTCCTTTAGTTTTGCCGTAAGTGTTAAACTTTTGCCATCGCGCAAAACAGTTAGCTTGATTGTATCACCCACTTTTTTGTTGCGAATTAATTCTCTAGGGCCGCTTTGTTCAGTAATCTTGCTGCCATCAATAGCCGTAATGATATCCCCAGATTTTAGTCCTGCTTCAGCAGCTGAAGAATCGGGCAATACAGCAAATTCACCATTGAGATCGTTGCCAATGATCAGCGCCCCAGTTTCAGTTTTGGTGCCGAATTCTTTGGCATTTTCTTGATTTAACAACACATAACGAGCACCTAGTTGTGGGCGCACAATTTTGCCAAACTCTTGGACGCTAGCAAAAATTGGTTTTACATCATCAATCGGAATCGCAAAGCCAATAACGTTCGCATTGGTCGCTGTAGCAGTGTTGATCCCCACGACTTCGCCATTGAGATTAATTAAGGGGCCACCACTATTGCCACCATTGATCGCTGCATCAGTTTGAATCAAATTTGTCAGTAAATCTGCATTGCGCCCATTACCATCGCTAGCCTCAATCTCACGACTAACAGCACTGACAATGCCCGAAGTTACCGTATTAGCAAATTCGCCCAAAGCATTACCAATCGCAATCACCCTCGTGCCAATTTTTAGTTCTTTGCTACTGCCAAAACGCACGGTTGGTAGCTTGCTAGGCTTGGTTTCGCCGCTTTCTCCTTCGAGAATTTGAATTACAGCTAGGTCGTTAGCCGGATCGAGACTAACAACTTTAGCTCGCATATTTTTACCATCAGCTAAAACAACAGAGTAGTCTGCCTCGGGATCGCGCACAACATGCTTGTTGGTAATTACTAAACCATCTTCGGTCACAATAAACCCACTACCACTCCCAACTTCTTGGCGTCGAGTTTCTGGCTCAGTTTGTTTGTCTTGTTTGTCGCTAGTGATCGGTTGGCCAAAAAAGAAAAAGTTGAACGGCAAAGTATTCACAATTTGCAAATCTTTGGTCGCAATGATCGACACCACCGCTGGTTTCACTTCCGAAATCGCCTTGATCATCGCCTCGGATTCACTGCTAACCCTTACTTCTGTTGTTTTGTTTAGTTGCGCCAATTTTTGCTGCTGTTGGCTGGCTACAACAAAGCCCGAAACTGCACCACCAGACGCCCCAAGTATGATTGCCAAAACTAAAATGAAGACCAGTTCTTTGCTGAAATTCAGATTTTTCATAAGTTCATTGCTTAAATTTTGTGTCCGAAATTATAATCCACTTATTGCCAAAAGGCAAAAGCCAGTCTATATTATCTCTTGCAAGCTTTGACAGTTTGTTTCCTTGAAAAATGGGCAAGTGGCGGAATTGGCAGACGCGCTAGCTTGAGGGGCTAGTGAAAATTTTTTTTCGTGGAGGTTCAAGTCCTCTCTTGCTCACCAGAAATAGGTTGGGGGAAACGAAACATTTCCCTAATATTGAAAATGACTGGCATTATAACTCCGCCATCACCGCATAAATCTTTTATTGAATCTTCGACAAGTCCATTAGGCCAGACGATATCTTTATTGGGATAAACAAGCTGAATACCTTTAGGTTCTTGCCAATAATTATTCGCAAGAGATATATGGGACAGCTTTGCGTCCAATAAACTGATCGGTATAGACGCCCGAGTAGGTCTCCCCATATTATTGTAGCTACAGCCCACATAATTTGTTAAATCGAGAACGTAAAATCCGCCGTCTTTTTCTATTTCAAACATAAATCCACCTTTTTTTGAACTTGGAACGCAAGTCACTTTATCTTTTTCCTCTATATTATTTTTCTTTTCACATTCTACGCCTTCTTGGCTCCAAAATCCATTTGCTCGATCTGCGAGGGTGACCTCTGGAGTTATTTGGTCCTTGATATCCCCTACAATTGCCGCAATAACTGTAAGCACAACAGTAGTTATAGTAAAATATATGGTTCTACGACCATATGATGATGGTTCATAGCTAAATGATGTATTTAGGAGATTCTTGTTCATTGAACTTAAAGTAATCTATCAAGCACACAGATTATACAACTTTTTTTAATTTTTGCAAAGAAAAGTTATGGCCCTTTGCTTAATCTATGCAGCTACTTTTTCTCAGTAAAAATAGTTGTCAATACTTCGACAATCAGGCTTGGAAATAAGAGGCCCAAATGCTATCATCCTACTTTCTAATCTCCCATCTCCACCCAAAAAGTAAAGAAAGTGTTTACTTTCCCTACGGGAATCAGTTTTTTTTTGACAAATGCTGATTCCATGATAAATCATTTATTTCTGTAACATAATTTATTAACCTCAAACTTATGCTTGCATGCAATTTTCGCAAGTTAACAGCAGCTTTATTAACAGCGCTATTAGTCCTCAGTACAGTTGGCATTAATTCGGTTTTTGCCGAAGCAAATCCTTATGATTACACCTTGGAAGTAACCGGAGTCGAGCCAAATGAGCGGAATGTTTATTTATTGGAACAGGGAGATACTTTTACAATTAAGTTTAATCTTCATAGGATAGCAAATGAAAAGTATCAAACAAATTTATTTACTTCAGAAAATATTTCATGTGACCTGACTGACGAAAATTCTTTTATGTATTCTTGTGAGGCTCTGAGTGATGGGCCGAGTGTTATCTATACTTATGTTTACATATTGTATGGACAAGATAATGCTGATGAAACTTACATTGACAAGGAATTGATTTTCTTTGTTGGCGACATTCAGTCAAGATCACGCTCGGCTTTGAGCTTATTTCAAACAGATCCAAGCCTAAGTTACAACAGGCAAAACGAATATCACTATGGTGAAAAATCAGCTATGCTCGATTTTATTTCCATATCACCAATTCCTGCTGATTCTAGTGACAACAATCCCAAAATTATTTTAGAAGAATTAAAATTTACCTGTTCTCCAGCAAAAAATAGTTTGATTGAAAACGTTAGTTTGTATCGAGAAAGCACAAATGGCGATGGCGATATTTTCATCATTAATGGCAGCATGCAGATGATCAACGGTCGTCAAGTCTTTGTATTCGATGTCACTGGCAATGAACGTTTCATCGACTCTAGTACTCAATACATTGTTCGTGGCGATATAAAAAGTATAAATGCTGATTATCAACATAATTTAGATGTATCAAAGAGTTTAAACTGCGGTGTTCGTACGGAAGAAGATGTTGTTGCTTTTGATCGCTATTCGGGGATGAGTTTGAATACAGAGAATGGTTTAGTTGTCGGTAATTTTGGCTATGCAAATAGTCAAATTGAATTTTCCTATCCAAGAGTACACATCGGTATCTATGGTCCGACATCGACCCCGGGTCTTGGTGGATCTGCGGTTCAAGTTGATGAGCCATTCTTTATTGAGATGCATATGAGTAAGGATAGTTATGCCAATATTAATGATTTACATATTATCATTGATTATGGTGGCAAAACTGCTAGTGCCGGTCGTTTTTATTGGAAAAAACATTCCGAACAAACGCGCTACTGGAGAAAAGATTACGAAACAGTCGAGCAAATTCCCGGTTGGGGTGAAGAAAAAATTCAATTAATTGACAGCACGCTTAGAACTGAAGTTTACGAAAACGGGAGTCGGACGATCAAATTCCAGCTTAAATCGACAGATAAACTGCGTACTGGCTACGGATTTCACCACACCATTCACGCCTATGCCACCTATAATTACGGCACTTGGCCAATATTTGTAAATTTTTCTGAAGGATCCAATGCCTTCATCGCCTTCACCAAAGCTTCCGCCGATTTCGAAGAGCCCTATGGCCGAATTCTACCTGATCAGCCTTGGGAGGAAAACTACGGCTCCATCCGCGCCGAAGTCAGCCCTGAGCCCGTGATCATTGGCCAGCCCACTTCGACAACGTTTTATGTCAAAACTTCCAGCTGTATCAATGTTAATCGCCTCGACTACCGCAATAATTACCTGGTCAGCGGACGGGGGACTATGGGTAGTTTCTATGCCGGTTATGACATCAAAGGTAAAAAAGTCGAAGGCTACGAAGCCACAACTTGGGGTGGCGAGAAAGTGAGTTTCCAGGGATCGGAATTTAGCTACAACGCCGAAACAGGCGAGTGTGCTGTGGAATTTAATTGGACGCCAAAAGCCGGCTTCATTGTCGCCAACAATAATAGCGTCACTTTCTACAAACGTATATTTAATCCGTTCACTAGCGCCCTCGAAACCAGTATCGCTTGGGAAAAACTAACAACCGGTGTCGATAGTGGCAATGATGGAACTTTTGAAACAAGCCTTTAATTAATTCTCAAATCTCAACCTCCCTCAAAAAATCATAACAAACTTGTGCTGGTAGTTCGCAGGGTTTTAGCGTGCCGCCAGCAACTTCGGGGTACCAATTGAGGCTAATATAGTCGCCATCGCCAGTGCCTCTTGCTTGTAAGGAAATTGCCCGTTTGGTTTGGCCTTGGGTGGTCTTTTTGCTGATTTCGTAGCGCTTGTTGTCCAGGAAGCCGACGGATGCACCTTCGGGTATCGATTCCAATTTGGCAATTAATTCTGGGTTCATAATTTTTCAGAGCTTCACTAATACAATTGCATTATACTCAAAAATCCCCTGAATCCAAGTTGGAAACGGGGGATTGAAATTATAAATTCGCTATTAACAAGCCCAATATTTACTCGGCAATCACAGTTACTGCTCGCGAGCGGAAGTCTTCACGCACACCGTTGTCATAAACTGGACGCACGGTTGCCGTCACATCAGTACGGCCACGGCCGATAACTTCACAGCTGTAATCACCACGATATTGATCGCGATAATAACTAAGATTTTGGCGTAGTGATTCCACGCAATCAAGCACGCTGCGGTTATAGTCAAAACGATGAGTTAGGTCGCCAATATTTCTCGCCTCAGTCAAAATTTCATAACTAAAATTAATTGTTTCACCGACTCTGGCCGTGACGGTACAGCTACCATCATTGTAGCCGTCTAAACAATTGGGGTAGGAGTTTAACTTAATCCCAAAAGTTGGACGCACAGTTTCATAAAATTGGCGGTTCGGCTTGAAAGTCAGATTGTATTTATCGGGATTGACCAAAATTGCTCGATAAATCAGTTCGGCAACTTGGGCGCGGTTGAGCGTTATATTTGGCTCAAATAAGCGATCATAGTCGAAGCGGTCGAGTAAGCCATAATGGTAAGCCGACAGTACAAATTGGAAATACCAACTTTGTGGCTCTACATCAGTATATGGTAGACCTAGGACATTTGGTTCGTAAGGTATACCCGTAGCCAGTACGACCATTTTCACAGCTTCGGCCTTGCTTACTTCTTGTTCTGGTCGGAAAGTTTGGTCGGTATAACCACGCACCCAGCCATTATTTACAGCTTGGCAGACAAAAGGCGCAAACCATTCCGCTCCCACATCTCGAAAACAATTTTCGTAGCGAGGTTGTGGACGATACCAGTTAGACCTTGGATCTGTTTGAATCAAGAGCTTTGCCATTTCGGCACGGCTAACTTTACGATTCGGCTGAAAAGTCCCATCGCCATAGCCTTGCACGATTCCATTTCTGTATAAAAAATCAATGGCTTGTGCTTCCGGCAGGTTGGCAGATACATCGCTAAATCCCATTCTGGCAGTTTGGTAATAACCATATGGATTAGCATCGTAGCGTAGTTGTCCACGCCCATCCTCACTAAAGACATCGAATTTAATCCCGATCAATAGTGTCAGGGTCAGAATACCACCAATCGCCAGCCATGATTGCCACTGGCGCCACCATTCATTTTTCTTAAATATATGCCACATATTTGTTTGCTTCGATTAAATTATAAATTTTGCAAATCATATAATTATAACATAAATAAAAAAGATAGCAAGTGGCGGGGGGAGAAAGATTAGATAAATTGAATCTGATCTAGAATTTAATGTTAATTTTGTTAAACTTAGTTCAATATATGATGTTAATAAAAATGAAAATTAAAACAAAATCATTCCTGATGGCTATCGGCTCCATTTTTGCAATTATTCTGATTGTAATCGCTGTAAGTTTTCCATTTATACCTAGTAATAATGTCGTCTATGAGTTCGATAGTGGTCTAAAGCTTGTTAACGCTCAACAGAATTGGTCCATTACCCACGAAATGTATTCTGATATATATTTGGTAGGATCTAAAACGATTAAAGGGGAATTATTTTCGATTAATTTGGATGGCAGAACACTCCCAGACAACAGTGATCTTTGGCCAGATTTGGAAATTTATAATTTTGAATTATCAGAGGATCTTACTGCCGAAGAGTTTATCAATAGCTATTTGCAAAAAGAAAATCCTGATGGCGAAATTTCAGATTACAAAACTGAGAGTTTAGAGTACAAAGTCTTTAAATACGAACTGAGATATTATGATCCTGTGTCGATTAAGCATGATTATGTTTCGGTATACAAATCTCCATCGGGCACAAGCTATCTTTTGGTAGCTAGACCTTATGCCATAAAAAACAGTGAAATTCCAAAGGTTTTAGAGCATATAGTAAATTAGCGGCCAAATAGCGATTTGCGCAACTCCAATGACTGGAAATAAAATCATATTTATCTGAATATATTCTTATATTATTTGTTTAGAAAAATATGAAAAAAATTCACTTATACTTAATAGGTGGTGTCGCTGTCTTCCTTGTTTTGGTAGTTGCAGTTTTCTCTAGATCAGCTTTGTTTCAGGGGTCATTCAATCTTGGGAAGTTTTCGCCAGCCTTAGTTGATTGTGGCCAGATTTCTGCCGCAAAAATCTTCAAAAACAGTAAAGGTCAACATGTGACTAGGGTTAGTACGGTTATTACCTCCAGAGTGCCATCAAGGGTAACCACAAGAGGTGGAACAACCACTGTTACGTCTAGGGTGCCATCCAGGGTGACTTCTGAAGTCGTTGTGCCAGAAAAGTTGATTCAGAAATGTGTGCCTAAGGCAATTAAAGATGAACCTACTCGTGTGAATGAGAAAATGGAAAAGCCAGACCGTGAACCAACTAATCCTCGTGTACGATAAATTAAAAAAATATAGTTATTTTCTATATTTTATACCAGCCATTAGTGTACTAGTATTCTCTGCTAGTTATGCTAATGGCTTTATTTTGTACAAAGAGCACTTTTTCAAGTTGTCACTATTAGTCATATTTATAGTTGTCTGCATGAAACTATACAAAGCTCTAATAGTTTCTCAAGCGACTAAGTTAAATTTGCCCAAGTTACATAATCAGCTGACCATATCTAACTTGCTGATTGGTGGGTTGTTTTTGAGCCTGATAGTAGTTGTTTTTTCTAGCCATCCGGAGATTAGTCTTTACGGTACTTATGAACGAGGATTGGGTCTTTTTACCTATATTTGTTTGGCATTATATATATTAATTCTGGTCAATTGTTGTACAAGCATACAGCTAAAGCATTTTTTGAAGACACTTTACGCACTAGGTGTATTTATTGCTTTATATGCAATTGGACAGCGCTTGGGTTTCGATCCCTTTTTTAGTAATTTTGATATAGCAATTTTTGTCGGTAGATCTTTTGGTTTTTTGGGTAATCCAGGAGTATTGGGTCAGTTTTTGGCGCTTGTATTTTTGTTGGGGATTAATTTTTTTCGAAATTCGACAAGTTGGATTTGGTGGTTAGCTCAGGTAATTTTGCTGACGGGAATCATTGTGACAGAATCCAGAGCGGCAATCTTAGCTTTAGCTTTGAGCTCGATTCTGCTCTTGCTTAAGGAATTTAGATCGCTTGGTTTTGCTTTGATCAAACGCAATTTATTGAATCTAGTTCTAGGTGCTATCGTAGTAGGTATTATTGCATTGCCATTAGTTAATCTTGAGCGTTTTGCCCCGGGAGAAATTGCTACTAGGTCACTTAGTTCACGCTGGGAGATTTGGCATGTCGCCAAAGATTTGATCATTGAACAGCCATTGGGACATGGTTTAGGTGTTTTTAGTTTGTATTTTCCAAATAAGGTCGATAAAGACTTTTTTACAGTCGAGCAGGATTTGAATACATTTGCCGATAGAATTCATAATGAATTTTTGGAAGTTATTTTTGCAACCGGAATATTTGGTGGCTTCATATATTTACTCTTAATTGGTCTTGTCGTTTATCGATTTTGGCACAGCGCTGATCGCTATACGGCTGGGCTTTTATTAGTATTCATAGCTAATTTTATCCAAAATTTTTTTAGTTTTAGTGATTTCTCAATTCTTCTATTGCTTGCCATAATGTTAGCTAGTTATTTGCGCGAGCAGAAATCTGCGGAATTGGAAACGGTTAATTTAAAGCTGAAATTAAGGCCTTTATTTGCTGGGATCTTGCTTGTTTTATCCATATCAATTGCCGGCTTCATGTATTACAGAACGGCGTATTTGCCAATTTTAGCAAATCGTTATTATACATACAGTAAAGTTGTGGCGGGTAGTAACTATGATCTTTCCGTAGAACTACTCAAGCAGGCCACGGCAATTTTCCCTTATTATAGTCATTTTTGGTATGAGTTGATTTATTTGGATGTCACGAGTTTGCCAAGAGCAATTCATTATCTAGCACAAATAGAAGGTGCGACAGGTAATGTTTTGGCATGGCGAGCTAATTGGCATTCAGTCCATGAGCCAGAAGCAGCTTATGCGATCTTCGAAGAGTTATTAGTAATTAATCCATATAATCCACACTGGCTAAGAGCATATGCAGATGCGCTCTATCGCAAGGAAAATCATGCTGAGGCTTTGAAATTTTATCGTCTATACCTCGAATCAGTTCCCGATTACTGGAAATGGCGCGAAAATTTGGCTAATATGAGTTACGAAGACCAAGAGAGCTATCGTATTTTCTTTAAAAATGTCTCTGACTTCTGGACAATACCCGAGCGCGTGAAAGTTTTAGAAGCTATCGTATCCAATCAGACTGATAGTAATCCGCTCTAACCCCAACCCATGAGCCAACCAGCCAAAACACAATTGCGGAAACACTACAAAGCATTGCGCCAAAGCGTAACTGCCAAAATCCATGCGGAAAAAAGTGCAAAAATCAGAGAGCGAATTTGTGATTTTATTTTGGCAAATAGTCTTAGTTCTGTGGCGATTTATTATCCAATCAACAATGAAGTCGATTTACTTGGTTTGTTGCCGTGGGCCAAAGAACGGGGGGTCAAAGTTTATGCCCCCAAGACTTTTAGTGATTGGTCGATGCAGTTTTTGCCCGTTGGATCCGATGAGGATTTTGTAGCTTCAGGTCAGTGGCAAGTGCCGGAGCCTGTAGTGGCGATAGCTGCTCCAGAAGATACTGATTTGCCCGAGCTGATTATCGTGCCAGCATTGGCATTTGACCATCTGGGTTATCGCTTGGGTTATGGTCAGGGCTATTATGATACATTTCTGTATAACTATCCGGGCCTGACAATCGGAGCCTTATATAGTGAATTTATGCATCCTGAAGCTTTGCCCAAGGATGAGTGGGACATGCCGGTTCAATACCTATTAACCGAAGCGGAATTATGGAAAGTGTAATCAGATTTTTATTGACGGCTCAGCAAAATGAGACATTTGTCGGACAGCCAATTGTCGTTCCACGCTTGCTTAGTTATGGTTATGACAAGGGTGTGTATAGCTACGAATTGGAACAGTTGTCAGGTTTTCAGCCCATCACTACCGAGGCCGAATTTGCTGATTTTTTAACTAAATTGAGCCAAATAAAAATTAGACCTTGGCGGCAATCTTTGCCCAATGAAAAAGTTTTAAGCTGGCAACTTGCTGATCCTAAACCCCATATAGTTCAGATAAATGCTGACGGCGTTTATTTGTTAACAGATTTTAATTTTACTTACGGAATCTCAGAAAAATGATGAAATTTTAGGAGACAAGCGACTTGCGTAGGAGGCGTATTGGTTATACGATGAGAGGCAAGGCGTGTGGTCGACGCAAAAGTTCGCATTTTTCTGAGATTACTTATTTATAAATTTATGCTCGAAGTTCTACTATTAGCAGTTTACATTTTGATTTTGTCCCCTTTGTTTTATGCGCTCGAGATTGCGCCGATTTGGATCTTAGTCGGGATGCTCTTAGTTTCCTTGCCCGGTATGTATGCCATGCTCACAGGTGCGCCTTATGTCCCTACGAAAATGAGCGTGGTTAAACGCATGGTCGAATTGGCTAAAATCAAGCCAGGCGAGGTCGTCTATGATTTGGGTTGTGGCGATGGTCGTATTGTTTTTGCCGCCAGCCAGAAAGGCGCCAAAGCCATCGGTTATGAATTATCAGTTCCTACTTATATTTATGCTAAATTGAAATCACTTTTTCATCCCCAAAGTCAGATTTTCTGTCGCAATTTCTGGACAGTTGATTATAGTAAAGCGGATGTGATTTTTTGTTTCCTGCTAACTGATACAATGCAGAAATTCCATCGTGAAATTTGGCCAACCTTAAAGCCAGGTTGTCGTGTCGTTTCCAACTCTTTCACAATCAAAAACCTTAAACCACTAGCTCATGATGGTAATGTTATTATCTACAAAAAATAAATTTATCGTTGGTTTATGTTTAGCCACACTTTTGCTTACTGGTTGTGACTGGTCAGTTTTTGGTCAGCCAATTTCTGAATCCACTCCACGCCGTCATGTCCCCAGTCTGCAAGAGCGAACCAATGTCGATCCCGTACCTGTTCAGAAGCCCAATGCCAAACCGCAAAAAGTGGAATTTTTCAGCCAAGCACCATTTGCCGATTGGGATGACATTCGTCAGCAAGACGGTTGCGAAGAAGCAGTGATGCTGATGGCTTATTTATGGCGAAGTGATACTAACTTTAACAAGAACCAATTTCTCGATGCCTTACTCGATCTGACTAATTTTGAAACAGAAAAATTTGGTGCACACAACGATATTCATGTCGAAGACATGGCAACAGTTATGGCCGAGAAGCTAGGAATTACGGACGCTTATACTGTCACCGACTCCGATCTCATTACCATAGCTTATCTCGAAGAATTACTGGATGCGGGTAATTTGGTCATAGTGCCAACACAAGGACAGCGTTTGGGTAATCCCAATTTTTCCGGCGAGGGTCCTGAACGCCATGCACTTTTGTTGTTGGGATACGATCGCCAAAAGACCGAATTTATTGTTCATGATCCCGGTACTAGAAAAGGGGAAAACTATCGCTATCCAGAATCAGTTTTGCTCAATGCCATTTATAGTTATCCAACCGGCCACAAACTGCCTGTGCTAGTTGAAGAAAAAGCTATCTTGGTTGTGCCACCGGCAACAATCTAGCAAATTTAGTCCAAATTAACCTTTCCTATGCTCGTTCTTACAGCTCCAGCCAAAACACTCGACGAATCCACGCCTTACAGTCTCAGTTTTAATGCTAGAGCACCTCGCCTATTAGGCAAAGCTGAGCAAATTGCTACTCTACTCAAAAGTTACGATTTAGCCAAATTCCGCAAAACTTTGGCTATCAGTGATAAACTCGCCGCACCAAACTTCGAGCGCTATCAGCATTGGGACGCCGCTCAGCATCAGGAGCCAACCGCCCGCCCGGCACTTTTTTGCTATGATGGCGATATTTACGAGAAAATGGAGCCCTACAAATACACGCCTAGCATGCAGCTTTATGCCGAGAAATCCGTGCGCATTCTCAGCGGTTTGTATGGGGTTTTGTCCGGTTTTGAATTAATGCTACCTTACCGTTTGGAAATGAAACAAAAGCTACCCGAGCTGCTGCCCGAATTCAAATCGCTGGCAGAATTTTGGCGCGATGCCGTAACTGATTTGCTCAATGCCGATTTGGCAGAAACCCCACAAGACACAGCTTGTCTAGTTGTAAATTTAGCTTCGGAAGAGTATGCCGCCGCAGTCGATTTTAGCCGTATCAACGCCCCAGTTCTCAAAATTGATTTCTTTACCAGCGATCACAAAGGTCGCAAGCGCATGGTGCCTTTGCATTCCAAACACGCCCGCGGCTTGATGCTCGATTTTATGATCAAAAACGAAGTCAAAAAACCAGGCAAACTTTTGGATTTCCAAGCCGGTGGCTACAAACTCACAGACCAACAAGAACATTATCTAGCCTTCACCAGATCCGCATGAACCAATTAATCCAAGCTTATATCACAGAGCAACAAGCACGCTTTGCTAAACTTCAGCTCGAACTCCCACCGGAATTCATCGACCCAGAGCGGCTTGGCCATATGGCGGATGCATTGCCCGTAGCGGAGACACAGCTAATCGCCCTCGCCAACAACCTCTTTCAGTCTGGCACACACAATTTCCAAACCCAATCCGACCACCTATTACTCAAAGGGCAAATCGCCAATCTCAAGATTCTCACTCTGATACGCGATTTAGCTTTGGCCCAAAAATTTAATTACCAATTCTGCCTTGTTGATGATGAGCTCGAAGCCTATTTCCTGGAAAATGCCACGACAACTCAACTCGACCAACAGGTCGCTATGGATCTGGAGGTGCACGAGCCTGTCACTCATCGCATTAGTGTCAAACAAAACCCTAGCCCAAAACTCCAATTCGATCCAGATAAACTGGCCTATGTTTCACGCAAGCTAACAACAATCACCGATTCTTATTCCAGTGGTAAGCGCCACTACACGCTCACCGTTATCCCTACTATTGCCGACGCCGAACTGGATAACTTGGCCTATGAAGATTATTTGGCTTTGTTTTTCGAAGCCTGCAATCAACCATGGGCTGAAATCCGACGAGAGCAAGCCCTATTGATCGAACGGTTCAACCAAGGTCGCGAGGTCAAAATCACTAATTCCGATGGGACAAATCTTAGATTTGACATCAGCGAGATGACTTTCGTCAACAGCGTTACCCTCAAAAACATCCCCGGCTCTGAGTTTTTCTCCGCACCCAAACGCGAAGGAGTTTCCGGCAAATTAGTAGCCAAAGGCAATTTCCACTACGGCAACTACGGCTTGATCAAAGACATCACCCTCGATTTTGAGCAGGGAAGGGTAGTTAGCTTTGCCGCAAGCGAAGGCGAAGCAATCTTGGCCAAAATTATCGCCGCCGATGATGGTCACGGCGAAGGCTCACGCCACCTCGGCGAATTAGCTTTTGGCACGAATCCTAGGCTCAAAAAGCACATGGTCAATTCGCTCCTAGTCGAAAAAATCGGCCACAGCTTCCATGTCGCCCTAGGCAAATGCTATACCTACACAAACTACGACGGCCAGCCCGTCCGCGTCAACAATGGTAACGAAAGCTATTCCGGCATCCACTGGGACATCACCACAATGCTCGGTGGCAAAGACGGCAAAGTCTATCTCGACGACATCCTCATCCAAGACAACGGCATCTGGCTAGACAAAACAGGCAAACCTGATCCTAGGTTAAGGGTGCTGAATGGGTAGGGGGGGCTTAAGACTTAAAGCACTAAGATTAAGTCTTAAGCATTGAAAGTAGTTACTTAATTTTAGCTATATTTTTAAGTTTTCTGCATATGTCTGAATGATATATTAGGTCAAGAGTATCACTTACTTCATCAAGTAAATTTGCCCATGGTGACTTTATAATTACTATTTGTTGCATATTATTGGATTCTTTATTATTTGCACCTAGATTCTCGTTCTTAGCTTTTAATTGTTCGAAGGTCTCATTGAATTGTTGTATTTTATTACGAAAGTCATGATCAGATATTTCACTCACAATTTTATCTAAATATTCCCCAGTT
>CAZXGE010000007.1:10294-15770 GCA_964640445.1 uncultured Candidatus Peribacteria bacterium | reverse complement strand
CAAACCACCCCACCACATCGCCAAGACCAGCAGAATACTCACCAAACTACTACAACCATTAGAGCCCCTAATCAAAAAAATCTTAATTGCTCGTGCCCGTCAAAAAAACCAAAAGCTCGGCAATCCCCAAGGCGTGATCATCGAAGACGGCATCCTCAAATTTCATGTTATCGATCGGAGGGAGGAGGTAAGAGACGGGTATAAGCAAACTAAATCCACGAACAATTAACAAAAGTATTCTTACCATCCGCAACTAAAAACCAAGGCCCGTCAAACTCTTCATCAGTCGGAGATCCAACCGCACTCCAGACATTAGCATTCACTGTACCGTCATTCGGCTTTACCATTTTCATCACAATCTGACCATCTTCACCAAGTACAAATTCTAAAACTACAGACCCGCGAAGATTAACAGCCAACAGCTCTTGTAAAATCACATTATCACTCGCATTCGTTAAAAATTCATTCAAACAATTAACCAAACCCTGTTTCTTAGCTTTAGTTTCACCTCTCTTATCAAACTGCTTAATTCCAAAACTATAACGACAAGCAGCCAACAAGCTAGTTTCACTTAAATGTGCAACATCAATTTCAGTTTTATAACCCAATGACGCATAAAAACTGAACGCTTCTTCTTCGGGCATGTTTTCAGAATAAAGGCGTATAACAATCTCATGAAATTCTTGATATAAATCGTTATCATTCCCCAACATCAACAAGCGCAAAACATCGAAATCCAACAGTTTTGCCACAAAACCCTTAGGGTTTAAACCAAGCTTTTTTAAACTTTCAACTTGATTATTAATAAATTCCAACAGATCAAAAAAATCATTGCCACTTCGCACTTTCGCATTCACAATATGGTGCAATAGACGACCACAAATATCAACCAACGCCCCTTTACCATTCACAAGCTCTTTTATATATGCCCCCTCCGCCACCTCAACAGCTTGCTCATTATCACCAATCAACAAAGCATAACCAGCCATCAAATCCGCAATCGCCAGTGCACCACGGCGTGCGTATTTATTGGGATTTAAAATAGTATCAGTATAAAGCTCGTAAATAACCTCAGACAATCCCTGCAAAGCTTCAATAGCTTCCTTAGATAATTCAACATCAGCTAAACTTCTTACATCCGCATCAAAATCCTTCGGGTGAAAATTATCAAACCCCTTATTACGATACTGTTCATACAAACATCTAGCTTGAATTCTTTTTAATTCCAAATGCTCCGGAGAAAACCCTTGGCCATTTTTTTGTTGAAATTGAACGGTTAATTTTGTAAAAATCTCCGAACTATCGCTAATCAGCCTAATCACGTCCACATATTTTTTCTGTCGATAAATAGCCCGCAATTCAACAAGAACAGCCTGTGCGCGACGAATCAATTCAGAATTCTTCCAATCCTCAGGCACCAAACCAACAATCGTATTAGCATCATTCATCAGACTACGGTCATCTTGAGTAAAACTAGCCTGCCGATCCAAAATATATGACAAAGCCTGACCAAATTTAAAACTCAAATCGGAATACCTTCGAACATTCGGAGTCGCACTAAAATAATCTTTGTTAACAACGAATAAATGCTTTAATTGATCATAAATCGGACTACCAAGTTCACTCGCTGCTTGGGCATAAGGAATTAAAATAGACCACATTTGTTGTTCTATATTACTCAACTCAGTTTCAGGATTTTTTCGAAAATTCATTTGTCCAATTAATCCAAATAACAAACTTGTTGAAAACAAACCACTACAAAAATCAACTACACTTTGGTAATTTCTAGCCACAGTAAACTGATAATCTAAATTATTTGCCAAAAAGGGCAATAATTCAAGCACTTCATTTTGATCCAAAACACTTTCTTCTAAACCTTGCATAATAATATCGAGCATCTGTTCCGCCTGCAAAATCTGCCAAAATTCTTTATTAGCTAGAATCATTTTCATAATCACTTTTTGCTGTTCCGAGGAAATCAATTTATTCAAAGCAACACCCGTTTCTTCATGCACAAAACTCAAAACTGTCTTCTCACCGAAGGTCTCCATTCGCAAATAACCACTGTTCACCAATGCGGTAACATAAGGAACCAACTTGAACTTCTGATCACTAAGTAAATCAGGCAAAATCCTATCAATCATCTGGATCTGTGATTGATTAACAGCCCAATCACCAGTTACAGCTAGTAAACTCAAGAAATTTTTCAACTGTGGATCTAATTTTTCCAATGCCAACAATCTTGTCATAATTTCTACTTGCATTTGCTCACCAGAAAAACTTTCTCCTCTTTGTTCATCAATTTCTAAACCATTCAAATATTCTTCATTAATTAGTAAAATACCATTTTTTATTTTTAAAATATCATTAGTATCACCACATTTTGCTTTAGTAAAAGCATAATCGCGTCTAATTCGATTAATAAATGTAACCAAAATCAACGGTAAATCCTTGGCTAGTTTTGCAATACGCAAAATTTGCTGTTTTTGCATTCGTAAACCTTCAGGTAAAGCTTCACCGCCCAAAGATCCTCTAAAAGACCCAAAAATAAACCTCTCTGCCAAACTAGGATTATTATCTTCCTGATTAGAAATAGCAGCTTCTGCACTAGCCAAGTACATTGGCCTTTTCAATTCAAAAAAATTTGCGCTTACACGCAAAAGATATTGATCTGCACCTTCATGATACTGTTCTGCACGACCAGAATAGATAATTTTTAACGCCTTTATTTTACTTTCTCCTAATTTAGTCCTAAGTTGCGTAACAAAATCAGTCATCAACTTTCTAGAATCTTGATCTGCCATATTGTGGAAATCATCTAACATCAAGCACAAAAGTTTCCCATCCCGATCAAGTAAATCAACTAAAGCCTCAATAGCAAGAATTAAAGTCTGCATAATTGCCTCTGGCTGAAATTTCACAAACTGCTCAATCTGTTCTGATTCAGCCAAAGTAGCATAATTGATCAAATACCTAACTGATTCTTGCTTAAAAAAACTGCTATCCACTCTACCTTCTAATTTGCTTAAAAAAGAACCAATAAAATCCAACATCCGCCCAAAAGCAAAATATGGTGCATTTTTATATAGCAGGTCTTTTGCCTTTGAAGGGAAAGATACAGGCAATGAAACCCCCAATTTTTCCTCTTCAATAATTTCAGCGACTCTATTAAGCATTTTAGTCTTACCAACACCCATTTCACCATCCAATCGAAATTCAAAACCATTACTGAAAGCATCAAATAAACTTCTCAATACATCTTCATTACCAACTAAGTCAATAGGTCCATCTTGTGCTAAATTCGTCTCAGAACGCAAATTCTGCAATCCATACAAACCATTTACTCCATCTATAGAATATAAATCCGCTCTAGCCGTAGCAAATAAACGCCTTTCTTCCAAATAATGAACAGGATTAGCAATAGCTTTAGCCAAAGGCTCATCAGCAATTATTGAACCTACTGCTACCCTAGCAAATTCATTAACTAGTTGATCACAATGCAAAACACCATCAACTTCATGTTGACCAGAAACCTGACGAAATTCACCACGAACAAGACGCATTTTTGTTAAATCTGGAAAACTTTTAGCAACTTCTCGACAAAAAGCCAAAACCCGTTCACCAGCATTCGCTTCCACAAATCCAATCATCATCAAACCTTGCCCCATCTCTTTCACGGCCGCTCTAGGTGAACCAATAACTCTAGCTTGAACCAAAAAATCCTTAAACAAATCTACATGAAGAAAATTAATATCAACAACCACCCCTAGCATTGGGCCAACTGGCAAAACTTCTTCTCGTGTCAACAATTTTTTAACACTAGCCAAAACCACTCTCTGACCTTCAGCAATTCGAAGATCCCTTCTTCTATCACGATGCAACCAAGGTCTCACAGCTGCTTCAGCATACAAGTCTTCTGGAAAATCAGCAATTCCTGTTTCCAACATATTTTCATCTAATTAACAGACATACATTAATGCAATTTAAGCCCAATTTGTCAAGAAAAACAGGCAAGAAGCCACTAAAACCAAAACCTTCCTCTTGCCACAAACACAAAAACCAATCATCATAGGTGAGTATAAACACACCAAGGAATGCCACCAACAACACCGGCAAAAACTTTCGCCCATATCGATTGTGACTGCTTTTTTGTCTCAGCAGAGCTAATCGATAAGCCACATCTCAAAGGCAAACCAGTTTGCGTTGCCGGACCAACAGGGAATAAAGGCGTCGTCACTTCCGCAAGCTACGAAGCCCGCAAATTCAATATCAAAGCCGGCACACCCGTCTTCAAGGCTCGTCAACTTTGCCCTCAAGCCATTTTCATCCCCGGTGATTTTCAAAAATACGGTCCACTCTCCTTCAAACTTTTTGCTTATCTCCAAAAATTAAGCCCAAAAATCGAACACATGTCGATCGACGAAGGCTATGCCGATTTAAGCAATTTAGACAAAGTCTACAATTTAGATTTTCTCACTCTAGGACAAAAATTCCAAACTTTCATCGACCAAAAACTGAAAATCCCAATCTCGATAGGCATCGCTCCCAGCAAAACCCTGGCCAAAATAGGCTCCAAACTAGCCAAACCACACGGCGTTATCATCATCAATGACCAAAACCGTATCGAATTAATCAATGGTCTCAAAACCAGCATGGTCTGCGGCTTCGGTCGACGCATCTGCGCCAAACTATTAGCCAATTTCGGCATCGAAACAATCGAGCAATTCATTAAACTCGACCCCATTACGATCAAAAAACATTTTGGCTCACCAGTCCTAATCATCTGGCACGAACTCCAAGGGCAAAGCTTATTACCAATCAAACAAACACAAGAACCAGCCAAATCAATTATGCGCTCCAGCATGTTTCCCACAAAAACCAACAACTACGAATTCATCAAAAACTGGCTCACCATGCGCTTAATCGAAGCCACCAAAAAACTACAAACCCAAAACCTCAACTGCCAAAAATTAGGAATCTTCCTACGCCAAGAACATCCTCACACCGTCAGTATCGACCAAGAACTAAAAACACCCAGCCATAATTACCAAGAACTCAAAGACCTCAGTCACAATCTCCTACAAAAACTATACCAACAAAATCGCCAATATCGTGCCGCCGGTGTCTATCTAGCCAATCTCAAACCACAAAACTCAAACCAGCCATCTCTATTCGCAACAACTGAAATAAATAAAAAGGACCCTATCGAGATCCTCAATTTCTGCGATCAACAATTAGGCAAAAACCAAGTAAGCATCCTCTCCCACAAACTCAAACCCGAATTTGGCCTAAGTTTCATGGGCTAGTCTTGCCGAAGGGCACCAGCTTGAGCTTTTGCACTCCATCAGGGAATTTCCAATTTTTGCCCGCCTTGCCGAAGGGCACCAGCTTGAGCTTTTGCACTCCATCAGGGAATTTCCTAATTTTTGCCCGCCTTGCCGAAGGGCACCAGCTTGAGCTTTTGCACTCCATCAGG
>CAZXGE010000007.1:9915-10194 GCA_964640445.1 uncultured Candidatus Peribacteria bacterium | reverse complement strand
GAATTTCCTAATTTTTGCCCGCCTTGCCGAAGGGCACCAGCGGGGAAAAATTAGGAAATTCCCAAGTAACGCCCAGCAGCCAAAAGCACATTTTGGGCATTTTCAAAAGTCAAATGCTTAAGCGACTGACCATAAGGCAACCAAACATAACCTTGATGTTCATGAGACAAAACCACATTACGCTCACTAGTTTCACCCAACAAAAACAAAACATCTTTATCTTGCTTTTGCCCTTCGTGGTAATAATTATAATTAATTTTTTCTTCAAAATTAGGATAA
>CAZXGE010000007.1:8786-9893 GCA_964640445.1 uncultured Candidatus Peribacteria bacterium | reverse complement strand
TTGACAAAATCCCAAGGTCCACCTAACTCAGGCAACAACAAAAAATAAAATTCACCACCTTCCTTACGAAACAAAACCAGACCTGCCGACACATGTTTTTTCATAGCAAAATTTAAATAACAAGCACTTTACTACAAAATAACCTAAAACCAGCAAAAACCAAAAGCAAAAATTCACCAAAACATACTCAACAAAATCAGAAGCACCTAAACTTGACGATTAGCCAAAATACCGGCCAGATAACGCGCAATCATATCGATCTCCAAATTCACCAAAGCTCCAACTTCAAGCGCACCAAAAGTAGTCCGCTCCAATGTTTCGGGAATTAAAGCCACGGCAAAATGTTGATCTGTACGCTTGGAAACTGTCAAACTAACGCCATTCAAACAAACAGACCCCTTTTTCACAATTGCATAAGCCAAATCAGGCTCAGGTAACTCAAAAAAAATCTCCACAAACTGATCACGACGAATCTCAGTTATCACAACTGTAGTGTCCACATGACCCAAAACAAAATGGCCATGAAGCGCATCATTAAGACGCAAAGATTCTTCCAAATTGACAAAATCACCAACTACCAATTCTCCCAAATTTGTCGCCGCCAATGTCTCAGGAATCACCTGCACAAGATAATGCTCAGCATCAATAATTTCAGAGACAGTCAAACAAACACCATTTGTCATCACCGAATCACCCAATTTAAATCGCGTTGCCAAACTACTCTTAATTGTTAAATCCCAAAAAGACTGACTTTTATCGATCGCCGTAATTTCACCAAAAACTTGGACAATTCCTGTAAACAAAATTTCTACAATTAAAAAATAAGCCTAAGCAAAGGTATTTTAGCCATTATTACAATAAACGAAAGTCTAAAATAATTTTTAGCAAAATTTTATTAATATTTGAAACTTTCTTAAAGTCCGAAGCGTAAAGTAGGGGATACCAATATTTAACCCTTAGCTCATGCGTAGCTACAACAAAACCCTCTTACTCGGCAACTTAGCTGCCAAACCGGAATTTCGCAAAACTGTCAAAGACAATGATGTTGCCACATTCCCACTAGCAATCAATCGCCAATTCACCAATCAAGAAACTGGCGAAAAAACA
>CAZXGE010000007.1:3569-8776 GCA_964640445.1 uncultured Candidatus Peribacteria bacterium | reverse complement strand
GTTTGTTTCGGACCTTTAGCCAAAATAGTCGAACAAAACCTAGACAAAGGCTCCAGCATTTTAGTTGACGGCAGACTCAATAATCGCTTCTATGAAAACCAAAAAGGCGAGAAAATCTACACCACAGAAATAGTGGCCGAAGATATCAACATCTTAAACTGGAAAAAAACAAAAAATCCAATTACAATCGAAAAAACAAGCAATACAACCTAGAAAAACCAATGCCTCAAATCTCCGTCATCATACCGACTTTCAATCGTTCAGAAGTGTTAACCAAAACACTTTTGCACTTACATAATCAAATTTTAAACCAAGCAGATTTTGAAATCATCGTGATTGATGACGGCAGTACTGATCAAACAACTAGCGTCGTTAAACATTGGCAAAAAAGCCTAAAAAATCTAACGCTTATCTCCAACCAACGCTCCGGCCAAGGTGCCGCCAAAGCCAGAAACCAAGGTATTAAGCTCGCTAAAAGCCCAATCATATTGATGATAGGCAATGACATTTACCTCAAACCCAACGCCCTCAAACTTCACCTAGACGCACACAATAAATATCCAGAACCAAACGCAGCCATCTTAGGACACATTCGCTGGCCCAAAAACAAAAAGACAACAACATTCATGCGCTGGCTAGATAACACCTTACCAAAACAACAACCATTCCAAGGTCCACAATTCGCTTTCCACGTACTAACTAAACATCAACCCGATTACCGCTTTTTTTATACCAGCAACATTTCACTAAAAACTGAACTACTAAAGAAAAACCCATTCCGCACTGATTTCCAAAGTTATGGCTTCGAAGATACGGAACTTGGCTACCGCCTAGAAAAAGAAGAAAAACTCAAAATCTATTATCAGCCCAATATTGTCGCCATTCATGATCATCCACTAAGCTTTAAAGACCTCAAAATCAGAATGCAAGGTATCGGCAAAAACTTACAACTATTCACTAAGCTCCACCCCGAATTACCACTAAGGCCCACAAAGAAAAAATTAATATTATTCAAATTAATTACACACAAAAAACTAATTAAACTAAGCAAAAAACTCAAAAATATTCACCCGAAATTACGCGCATTTTATTACTACCTATTAAGTAAAAAGTATTTCTTGGAAGCTTACGAAAAAAAGATTAAAATCTAAACGAAAACTTAAAAACAAAATATGAAAAACTTAAAAAAAGTCTTCAGCAAAATCACTGCAATTTTAATCATCACCTTCCTAGTTCTTGGCTTAATTGGTTGTAAAAAGAAACCACCAGCAGCCAAACTACCACCTGTAAGTCTAACTTATTATAAGCTTTTTGACGACACCACAGCCATTGATCCCATTATCAAAAATTTCCAAAAACAGTATCCTCATATCCAAATCAACTATCGCAAATTCACCGACCCTCAAGCCTACGAGGATCTAATCGTCAGCGAAATTGCCGAAGGAACCGGTCCCGACATTTTCTCCATGCCCCAAACCTGGATCGCCAACAACTACAAAAAGCTCACACCAGCCCCTACAGACCTTATTCCCGAAGAAGCATATAAGAATACATTCCTAGATATCGCTTGGAAAGATTTAGCCTATAAAACAGGCGAAAACGAAACCCCCGAAATCTATGGCGTCCCTCTCAGCATCGACACACTCGCTGTCTACTACAACAAAGATCACTTCGAGAAAAAAATCCCAGAACAAGGCAAGCCTAGTAACAGTTGGATCGGACTCAATGCGGACATTCTCAAGCTAAAAGAACTGGATGCGGACAACAAGCTCCTCATCGCCGGCGCGCAACTGGGCAACCCCAGCTACCAAGCACGCACCATGGATATTATCCTCAATATTTTACTACAAAGCCAAACTAAACTTTACGACAAAAGCTACAAAAACATTCGCCTAACTAGCCAAGATGTAGTTGATGCCTTCGAATATTATACCAACTTTGCCAACCCACAAAGTCCGAGCTTCACAGCCCTAGAATTAGCAACTAGCGAATCAGCAATCGATCAATTCGTCAAAGGTGAAATCAGCATGCTTTTAGATTATTCTCATGCTTACAAAGACATCATCGATCGAATCAAAATCTACGAAAGAGCCAACAAGCAAACAATTGACCCCACTTCCGTTCGGATCTCCAAATTGCCACAACTCAGCGATAATCCCAACGACGAAATAAATCTAGCTAGCTATTTCGTCGAAACAGTTAGCCGCACCAGCAAGCACCCCAGAGAGAGCTGGGCCTTCCTACGCTTTTTAGTTAGCCAAGAAAGCCTAAGGAGCTATTACAAAACCGGAGGTTTCAAGCCTACATCTAGACGCGATTTAATCAATGAACAAAAACAAAATGCCATCTATCGACCTTTTGTCGAACAATTAGGTTTTGCCCGTACTTTCCCCATGACAGACCAAACAAGCTACCGCAATTACTTCGACAATGCTGTCACGAAAATTATTGAAGGCTACGGTATTGAGAATGTCTTGCTAGAAACACAAAATCTAATCAACCAAACGATTTTAAACCCCAACGGTTTTGTCCCTCCTCAAGCAAATTAAAAATCCCAAACTAACCATCGCTGCAATTTTAAGCAATATTATTGTTGGTTTTTGGTTATTTACAAACGACATCAATCTCAGTCAAAGCCTAAGTTTCCTATCAGGAAAATGGTCACCTTGGCAAAGTTTCATCATTAACCCCAGCCAACTCCTGCTGTTTGGTCTGCTAATTTTTCTTGGTTTTAAAAACCAACAGCTAAAAAATCCAATCCTGATCATTAGTTTAATCTTAGGGGGCTATTTCATTCTGCAAAATCAAGCCCCGACATTAACGCTAGTCATTGTCATCAACATTTTACTATTGCACCTAAAAAATTTCCTACCAGGAATTTCCCGCAAACTAATCACAGGGCTAATCCTCAGCCAAATTACAATTGCATTCCTCCAGTTCTTACTCCAATCAGATCTTGGACTACAATTCCTCAGCGAACCGGAGATAGCCACAACTATCAAGGGCATTGCCAAATTAGGCTTTGAAAATGGCCTCACCATGATCAGAAGCTATGGCACTTTCGACCACCCCAATATTTTGGCCGGCTTTTTGTGCATCAGCTTTTTAGCCAGCGAATTTTTCAACAAATCAAGCAGATTAGCCATTATCATCGGACTAATCCTACCACTATCACGGGCAATAATCATTCTCCCCGCAATCCTCATCGCCCAACACCGCAATAACATCCAAAAAAACCTAAAAATAATCAGCCTGATTTTATTGATCGTACTATTTGTCTTTAGCTTCCGCAGTTTTAGCTTCCACACAACACAAAGCAATCAAGAACGCCTAAGCGAAATCACAGAAACTACCGACAAAGAACGCCCTTGGCAAATCACACCCATCCACATTGGCTATCTGGAACTTTGGCAAAAAAATCCAATCATGAGCATCTTCTGGCTAATCAGCTTAGGATTATTTTTTTATCGTATCAGACAAGAAAAAATGGAAGCAAAAAACTGGCCACTGATTGGCTACTTAGCACTAGGCTGCTTCGACCATTATCTGTTCACACTTCCCATCGGCAATTTCTTACTCCTACTTGCTTTGACTTTTGAACCAAGTAACAGCATCCCGCTCAGTCATCCCCTCGGGCTTCACGAGCAACAAGGCCAATAAACCATCCTTAGTTTTTACGAAAATCCGATCAGCAAATCTAGGTACAGCAAAAAACTGGCCAACTGCGTAGTTTTCAGCCATTACCGCCAAATCAACTGCAAGCGTCAAAGTCACCAATTCCATTTTATTGACCAAAACCCGCTTATCACCAACTAGAAAATAAACACCCGGCCAACCAATATAAGCACGATATATATTGAAAATCTGGCTAGCAGTTTCAGTATTAAAATCAATTTGACCATCCTGCTTTTGAATCTTTCCAACATAAGTAGCTTCACCAACTTGCTCCTTAGCTTCAATCTTTCCCGCTTTAATCTCTAGCAACAATTCAGGCAAATCAGTAGCAGCCAATGCACTTAACTCGGCAAAAACGTCAGGCAACAATTCCTCGCCACTAAGTTCAATTCGAAAAAAATCATAGACAGGACCTTCATCTAAACCAGCTGTCATTTTCATATAAGCATTGCCGGTATATTGGTCGCCATTGAATAACGCCGCCTGCACGGGCGAAGCACCACGGTACAAGGGGAGTGGGGAAGCATGAACATTAACCGGAGCCACTTTCGGCCAATCCAAAATCGCCTGCGGCACAATCATGCCATAAGCAATCACTACCAAAAAATCAGGATTAAGATCAGACCCCAAAAGCGTTTCTGTAAGCTCTTGCTTTGTCTTCGGTGTCACCAAAGGGAGATCAAGAAAATTTGCTTCCAAACCTAACGGCGGCAACATCAATTCGCCCTTGCGCCCAACCGGTTTAGCTGGATTAGAAACGACCAAATCCACACGAAAGCGTTCATCTTTGGCTAAAGCTTGCAAAACCGGAATACCAAACGCCGCCGACCCCATAAAAACAACACTTGTCACCATTAGTTGAAAACTTAAACAAACTAAACCTACCAAAAAAATGCCAAAGATGCTAGGATTTTAGCTATCATGGTTCTAAATTGCAAAAAGCTTGTTTAACAAATACATCCTACCTCTAATCACGATCATCGCCCTGGGGATAACTTGTGTCTTTGTCACACTTTATCGGATCCCACCTTGCCTAGTCTTCGATCCAGAAGTTTTTTGCACAGACTATTCTAGTATCGCCATCGCCCTAATGAGTCTCAGTTTGATATTCACACTTACTGGTGTTTTTAGCCTGATCAATTTTTCCATCCGCATCTACCTCTATCACGAAGATATCAAACGCAACCATTTCAACATCGCCCTACGCCAAGGACTACTACTCAGCATTACAACCGTCAGCTCACTACTACTCATCGCCACCAATCTTTTCAAATGGTGGAACTTAATTTTGATTACACTATTTGTTTTGACCCTCGAATACCTACTTTCGGGCAAACAAAGATAGCACGATGGGGCATTTGTGCTAGCAACAGCCATTTCCTTAGGACGGTTCGACATCTGCGCTAGCAACAGCCACATCCTTAAGACGGTTCGATATTTCAGAGAATGCGAAATAGGGTGGGGCATTTGCGTCATCGCAACAGCCACATCCTTAAGACGGTTCGATATTTCAGAGAATGCGAAATAGGGTG
>CAZXGE010000007.1:0-3469 GCA_964640445.1 uncultured Candidatus Peribacteria bacterium | reverse complement strand
GGGCATTTGCGTCATCGCAACAGCCACATCCTATTTTGCATTCTCCAGTCCTCGTTCAATAATTCGCATTTTCTCCGGTGGCCACAATGTCAACCAAGCCCGCCCAGCGATATTTTCTTTTGGCAAGAAAACTTCCAAACTTGTCGTCGTACACTGAACCGCACCAATCCCGAAACATGCCCTAGAATCCGTACTATGACTGCGATTATCACCCATAGCAAAATAATGACCCTTCGGCACTTTAAAAGTACTAAGCTTAGCTTGACCACGCACCAAAGTATTTCCCTGATTTTCCTCTGACAGATAAGGCTCAATCAGAAGTTCACCATTGCGATAAACATCACCATCACGAATTACGATAGTATCACCAGGCAAACCAATTATCCGCTTAATAAAAAACTGCTCAGGATCTTTGGGTGGATGAAAAACAATAATATCCAAAAATTCCGGCTCACCAACAAACGACAGATAATTAGCCTTATTAACAATAATATATTCGCCATAACCATCATGACACTGACCATCGATAAAATTCATCGTATTACACATCGAAGCCCCAAAAACATGAAAAGGTGACATTAAATAAGTGCGAATCAGCACCACAAAAAGCAAAATAAACACCAAATTCAGGGCTACATCGAAAAACACATAGAAAAAAGATTTTTCATTGGGGTCAGCCGGAGCCGAATTGCGACTTGGCTGTTTTTGAGGCTCAACAACATCGCTAGCCACTACATTTTGAGAACGTTTACTGACTTCATCAAGTACTTTCTCCAATTCAAAATAGTTATCCTCACGATCTTTTTGTGCGTCCATTAATTTATTTTTTATCTTGTTAAATTCAGCTTAACAAAAAACAGATAAGCGGTAAACTAAAAACAAACAACAATCAAAAAAAATGGAAGGACTAAAACCGATCAACAAACTCAATCAAAAATTATTTGCCAGCTACCTAGAGGATGGCGAAGAAATTGTGCTTATTCTCCACAAACACATCCTGTTTTTGATCAGAAAGCTAACTGTCACTTCCGTACTTTTTTTGGTAATTCCGATTTTTCTACACCAATATCTCAAGGATCTGCCACTGATCCCCATCATCTACCCAACTTTGTTGGCTTATGGTGGCTGGCGTATCTTCTACCAAACAATTTCCTGGTATTTCAACACACTATTAGTCACAAACCTCAATTTAGTCCAAATCACTTGGAATAGCTTTTTCGACAAAAGTGCCGTCCGCATCGAATATAACCAAATCGAAAGTTTCTCCTACGGCATCGTTGGCTTATTAAATACCATCCTCAACAACGGCGATTTAGTCATCACCAAAAACAGCGGCGCCGAGATCAAAGTCGACAGCATTTATCGCGCCCGCAAACAAACTCAAATTTTGACGACAATCCAAGACCATTTTGTCACCAACCATAGCCGCAAACAAACTGGCGCCATCAAAGACCTGCTCACCTCCATGCTCGAAGCTCACATTCTCGAACACGGCCTCGTCATCGACGACGACAAATAACCTAAATCAGCCAAGCCATGCTCTATCTCGCCATCGCCTTAGGAATTATTTTCATTGGAATCGGCATTTTGACAACCATCAAAAACTACCACAAAAGCAAACTCAATATTCCGACCAAGAAATACATTCAGACCAAATGGCGTGAAATCGAAAACCTGCCAGAAGACCGGATCAAAGAAGCAATTTTCGATGCTGACAAGTTACTAGACTACACTCTGACAAAAATGGGAGCTCGCGACCGCAACATCACACCCAAGATCGAAAAAATGAGCCATTGTTTTGGGGATCCAGAATTAGTTTTAAAAGCCCACAAATTCCGCAATCGCTTAGCCCACGACATCCATTTTTCCCCAACGAAAAAAACATTAGCCAATAAATTACTGGCTTTCAAACAAGCCTTCATCGACCTCGACATCTTTGATATCTAAAATCGAAACCAACAACTATTGCGCCAGCAACAAACTTGCCTTAAATTAAAATTAAATTCTGATCTAATCTTTAGCTTTAAAAAAATATGTCGACACCAGCAAAATACGAAGTTGTCATTGGCCTAGAAATCCATGCGCAAATGAACACCAAAACTAAGCTATTTTGTCGTTGCGACAACGATTCTTTCAATAAAAAGCCCAATTCCAATATCTGCCCAATCTGCCTTGGCTACCCAGGACAACTACCAATCCTCAACGCCAAAGCCATCGAAAAAGGCATCCTCACTGGCCTAGCCCTCAATTGCGAAATCGCCGAAAGTTCCAAATTCGACCGCAAACAATATTTCTATCCCGACCTGCCAGCCGGTTTCCAAATTTCCCAATACGACGAACCGCTATGCTTAAACGGTAGTATCGAAATTCCTTTGGAATCAGGCACAAAAAACATCGGCATCACTCGGATCCACCTAGAAAACGACGCAGGTAAGCTAACACACACTCGCTTTGGCACACTTTGTGACTACAACCGCGCCGGCACACCACTCATGGAAATCGTCAGCGAACCAGACATGCGCACCATCGAAGAAGCCAGCAACTACGCCCGTGAAATCCAAAAAATCGTCCGCTATGTTGGCACCTCCGACGCTGACATGGAAAAAGGCCACATGCGCTTCGACATCAATGTCTCTCTGCGCCCAATTGGCCAAAAAGAACTCGGCACCAAAGTCGAAATCAAAAACTTAAATTCCTTCACCGCCCTAGAAAAAGCTCTAGAATACGAAATCAAACGCCAAGCCGCCATGCTCGATGCCGGCGAAGAAATCAGCCAAGAAACCCGCGGCTGGGACGATAGCAAACTCGAAACCCAAAGCCAACGCAGCAAAGAACAAGCCCACGACTACCGCTATTTCCCCGAACCCGACCTACCACCAATCATCCTCACCAAAGACGAAATCGCCACCTACAAAGATCAAATCCCCGAATTGCCTCGTGCCAAATTCCTCAGATTTGTTAACGATTTCAGTTTAAGCGAAGAAGACGCCCGCATCCTCACCGCCGAATACGCCAAAGCCCATTATTTCGAAACTGTCGAAAGCATCGTCAAAGACGCCAAATTAGCCGTTTCCTTCATCAACACCATCCTCACCAAAAAACTCAGCGACGACGAACTAAATTTCGCAAACTCACCAATCACCGCTGAACAACTCGGCGAACTGTTGGCTTTGGTCAAAAACGGCACCATCAGCAACAACCAAGCCAAATCCGAAGTCATCGACGAAATGTACAAAACAGGGGATAGCGCCCAAACCGTCATCGAAAGACTAGGTATCAAACAAGTATCCAACACCGACGAACTCAAGCAATACATTACTGAAGCCATGACCGAACTGCCACAAGCCGTAGAGGACTACAAAGCCGGCAAAGAACGCGCCCTCGGCTCCATCGTCGGCAAAGTCATGCAAAAAACCAAAGGCCAAGCCAACCCAGCTTTAGTCAATCAGCTGGTTTTGGAGATGTTGTA
>CAZXGE010000006.1:13613-16622 GCA_964640445.1 uncultured Candidatus Peribacteria bacterium | reverse complement strand
TCGCAGCCTTATCCGCTCGCCCATTTCCCACAACGCCACTCTTGATCTGAGAAGGTGTATATTCAAAAATCGGCACACCTTTTTTCGCTAAAGCCAAACCAATCACGCCACGCGCTTGAGCAACTTTAATCGCTGTTTTTACATTTTTAGTAAAAAACAATTCCTCCATTGCACAAACATCAAAATCAATAGACGAAATCAATTCGTCTAAATCTTTAGCCAACTGCTGAATACGCTCCCAATAACCAAGCTTTTTATCTGTCTCAATCACACCACCATCCAAATAGACAAAACGGTTACCCGGCAAAACTTCAATCAAGCCAAAACCCAACAAATCATACCCCGGATCAATACCCAAAATTTTCATAACTATTTGATTTTTAATATCGCTTTTAAAATAAATTTATATTAAAATCGCTGCGCAAACCACAGAAAATTGCCAGATAAAATTTCTGCAGCAAAATCTCACGCCCAAAACCAAAATTCAAAAATGGACAACTCCAACAAAACTCCCTATATCCTAATCACCATTACCGTATTTTTGCTGGCTGTAAGTTTAACCGTATTGTTTACACAAAAAAAATCAGCAGAAATCACACCACTCCTCACCGATGCCGAAGCCCAAGAATTAGATCTAAAACTTCCCGAAAATTCAGCGGTACAAAGTTACCAAAATCTATTGATCGAAGGTGATCTCAATTTTGCTGATCGCAATTACAAAAGAGCACTCGCCTACTACATTGCTGCTTACAAAATCAATCAAAACGCACTCACACCTTATCTGAAAATTATTAATGTTTACCTGACAACCGAAAACTACGAAATCGCCAAAAAAAATATCGACCTAGCCAAAGAGAAATCACCAGGCAACCAAGATGTTATCCGCTATGAAGTCAGCTTACTTTTGGCCCAAGAAAATGTCGACGCCGCTCTAAAAATAATTGAGCCAATCAATCCCGTCACCGAACAATTAAAGCTTTATCACATTATTGCTTTAATGCTCAAATCAGACCACCAAACAGCCAAAAAAGAATTAGCCGAGCTCAACAAAGTTACCAGCGACAAACAGATCAGCAAAGTCAGCCTAGATTTAACGAACAACTACGAAATCTATTCCACATTCGAAACCGGCAATGACGCCTACCTCGACACGCTAATCGGGCAAACCTTAATTAATTTTGGTGAAACAAAAATCGCCAGAAGCTTTTTCTACAGAGCCATCCAAAAAAGCAACGATTATCGCGATGCCTGGATCGGGCTTGGCTACGCTTTCCTCAGAATCAAAAACTACACCGAAGCCGAAGAAGCCCTAAACAGAGCCAAACAAGTCGACCCCTACAAAGCCGAAATTTATTTTTACCTAAGTTTAGTTGCCACCGAACAAGGCAATCATTCGCGCGCTCTTGGACTTCTAACTCAAGCCAAAAATTATAATTACAACAACAGCATCGAATTAGCTGAACATTTCGCCAACAACTATTACGCACTCAAAAATTACCAAGAAGCAATCGCCAATTTCGAGCTGGTGATCAATGCCAAAACCGTACCAATCACCTACTACATCGCCCCGATCTGGATTCACTTAGAACAAACCAAAGACTACCAAAAAGCACTAACAATCGCCCAAAAAGCACTAGAAAAATATCCCGACAACGCCTACAGCTACAACTACTTAGGCTGGATCAACATTTACCAAGGCAACTATGACGAAGCCAAAAACAACCTAACAACAGCCATCAGCAAAAACCCCCAACTTGCACCAGCCTATTTGAATTTTGGCCAACTTTATCTGCGCCAAGGCAAAAACGAAGCCGCACTTCCCTTCTTCGAAAAAGCGAAAACATTAGCCCTAGTCACCAAAGATGATTCAATTTACCAAAAAGCCAACAGTGAAATCATCCGTCTAAACAGCCTAAACAACTTAAATAGCTCAAACCAACCTACTACAACCTCACCATAAGTCACTTCATGCTCATCACCACAGTTGTTTTATTTTTCTGTCTTGGCACGATACTCGGTAGTTTTGGTAGCGCGATTATTTATCGCTTAAAAACTGCTGATAGCAACATTTGGCATGGTCGCTCACTTTGTCCAAATTGCCAAAAAACATTACAAGCAAAATCGCTAATTCCGATCCTAAGTTACATCTACCAAAAAGGCAGTTGTCTTAATTGCCAAAAACCAATACCCAAATTTTACCTGATCAATGAAATCTGTGCAGGCCTACTTTTCGCCCATTTAGGCTACCAACTACTTTCTCCAACAAGTAGCCTGACCAGCACCGGATCAATTGCTTTTACAATCCTAATTTTCTTCTTAGTTTTCACAGGTTATTTAATCACAATTTTCGATGCTCGTTATCAATTAATTCCCGACATTTTCTCGTATACATTTATTGTTCTAGCATTCGCTTCTGGTCTATTTATAAACGAAAATATATATGAACAAATTTTTGGATCAATCATCGCCGGCGGCTTTTTCACACTCCAGTTTTTCCTCTCCAAAGGACGCATGATCGGGAGTGGTGATATCTTCCTTGGCATCGGTCTAGGCCTGCTTTTAGGAATCGAAAATAGTATAGTCGCCCTTATGCTTAGTTACATCGGCGGCAGCATTTGGGGCATTGGATTAATCCTCGGCAAAAAAGCAAATCGCAAATCGGCAATCGCCTTTGGTCCATTTTTAATGCTTGGTACATATTTAAGCTTGAACTATGGTCAAGATCTGTATAATTGGTTCACAACATTTTATTTTTTTTAGAAATTCATCATTTTTCAGAGCTTATCTAATCTTTTCTCTAAAAATACAATAAACAACACTACGCAATTATGCAAAATAAACCAGAAAATAAAGTTCTCCTGATCATTATCGACGGTTTCGGCCACGGCAAGGACTACGAAGGCAACGCAATCACCAGAGCCAACACTCAAACCCTAGACGAACTAGAGCGAAATTTCCCTTCCACTCTACTAAAAGCTGACAGTGAAGCCGTAGGTTTACCCAAAAACA
>CAZXGE010000006.1:0-13603 GCA_964640445.1 uncultured Candidatus Peribacteria bacterium | reverse complement strand
GTGGTAGCGAAGTTGGCCACTATACTATTGGTTGCGGACAAATAATCATGCAATCACTTCCCTACATCAACAAACAAATCGAGACCGGAGAATTCTACGAAAACAAGGCGCTTATGCAAGCAATCAAAAATGTCAAAAGTAAAGACAGCAGCCTCCACCTAATCGGTATGATTTCCGACGCTGGTGTCCACAGCCATATCGACCACCTTTACGCACTGATTAAATTAGCCAAAAAACACAACCTCAAAAAAGTTTACATCCATGCCATCACCGATGGCCGCGATGTCCCCGAACGCTCAGCTCAAAGCTTCATCACCGAAATCGAAAAAGTTATCACCAGCGAACAAACAGGCAAAATCACAGACCTAATCGGCCGCTTCTACGCTATGGACCGTGATGACAACTGGGAACGCACCGAAACAGCCTACAAACTTTACACCGAAAAAAATGCAGAAAATGAAAATAATTTCAAGACCACAGCAGCAGCACTTACTAAATTTTACAACACCAGCCAAGAATCAGACTACTACCTACCAGCAAATAAAATCGATAACAACAATGAAGGTCAAATCACAAGCAACGACAGCGTTATTTTCTTTAACTACAGAACCGACCGCGCCAAGCAATTAACTGACGCCTTTACCCTCCAAGAATTCCCCCATTTCACCAGAAACTTAGAATCCCTCCCTTATTTAGTCTGCTTTGGCGAATATTCACTAGTTGCCCCTGTTGCCTTTCCCGCACCAAAAGCGGAAATCAACCTCGGCAAAATCATCAGCGAAAACGGCCTCAAACAACTAAGAATTGCCGAAACCGAGAAATTCCCTCATGTCACCTTTTTCTTCAATAGCCAAGAAAAAGAACCATACCCTGGCGAAGAACGCATCCTGATCCCCTCACCAAAAGTGCCTTCCTATGCTGAAAAACCCGAAATGAGCGCCTACGAAATCACCGAAAAATTACTACCCGAAATTAGCAAAGAAGACTACGCCCTAATCGTACTCAATTTCGCCAATCTCGATCTGGTTGGCCATTCCGGCGACATCAAAGCCACCATCCGTGCCACCGAAGTTGTCGACGAATGCCTAGGTAAAATCATCCCCCTAGCTCAAAGTCACGGCTACGACATCGTCATCACCGGCGACCACGGTAATGCCGACGAAATGACCTACGAAAACGGCGACCCCTGCCCCGCCCACTCCATGAACCCCACTCAATGTTTCGTGATCAGCAAGCGCTATCCAAACTACAAACTCCTAGAAAAAAACCAAGGTCTCTCCCACATAACACCAACAATCTTGGATTTGCTTGAACTGGAAAAACCAACAACAATTACAGCGGAAAGTTTAATAATTAAAGAATAAAATCCTATGCTCGCAGTCATCATGGCTGGCGGTCACGGCACTCGCCTCTGGCCCCTCAGCACACAACAAAAACCGAAACAATTCCAACAATTAATTGGCGAAAAAACATTACTTAGACAAACCTACGACCGCCTCAAAGCTTTTAAACCTGAGCATATTTTCGTCAGCACCAACGCCGAATTTGCCGAACTTGTCGCCGAACAACTTCCTGAATTGCCTACAGAAAATATCATCATCGAACCAACCCGCCGCGACACCGGCCCTGCCATGGCTTTTGTCACCCATGTCCTAGCTCAAAAGGGCCACGCAGACCAAACCATGTCCATCATTTACGCTGATCACTACATCAAAGAAACCGAAGATTTTAACCAAAAACTAAAATTTGCCCACGAATTAGCTCAAAAGCACAAAAACATCAACATCATCCAGGTCAAAGCCAAAGAACCCAACACTCAGCTCGGCTATGTCAAAATCGGCAACCTCCTAACGAACGAAGGAAATGATGGCGACCACAAAGTTTACGAACTAGATTGCTTCGTCGAAAAACCAGACCTGGAACTTGCCACCAAATACGCCAACTCCGTCGATTACCTCTGGAATACTGGCTTATACACTTGGCATATCGACTCATTCCTCAATTTAATTGCCCAAAACTCACCAGCAATCCACGAAGTTCTGACTCAAATCAATGACCATGAAAATTGCCAACAAGCCTACGAACAATTCCCCAAAATTTCGCTAGACTACGCTCTAATGGAAAAACTAGGCAAAAACGAAGTGATGATCATCCCCGCCGACTTCACTTGGAGCGATGTTGGCTCACTCAACACAATTCACGATCACCTCAAAAACGAAAACGACAACAATAATGTCATCACCGGTGACACCCTAGCCATCGACACCGAAAATTCAATTATCTATGGCCAAAGCCAGCAAAAAATCATCACAATCGGCCTCAAAGATATGGCTGTCATTGTCACAAAAGACAACATCCTGATTTGCCCCAAAGACGAAACCACCAAAATCAAAATGGCTTTGGAACAAACTTGATTTAAATTAAATTTAATAAAACATTCTAACAACAAAACATGCAACAAAAACCACAAATCAAACAAAAACCTTGGGGGCAAGAAGTTTGGTTTGCCGAATCAAAAAATTTCGCCGGCAAAGTTTTATACCTCAATGCTGGCCACCGTTACTCACTGCAATATCATGAACGCAAAGAGGAAACACAATATCTTTTCTCCGGGAAAATCGAGTTTACCTTAGGCACTGATTCTACGAATTTGCAAACGATTATTCTAAATCCGGGTGACAAAATCGACATTCTCCCCTACACTTGGCATCGTGCCAAGGCTTTGGAAGATTCAATCATCTTTGAAGTTTCCACACCTGACCTAGACGATGTTGTCAAAATCGAAGACGATTACGGCCGTAGTGGCAAAGGTAACGACGAAGATCTCGACAAAACACTCGCTAATTCATAACTAAATTATATAAATCTAATTTCTAATCTATGTTGCCCATTTTCGAAAAATACCTAATTCGCTGGCAAATTCTCGCCATCCTCGTCCTTAGCTTAATCTTGGGAGCAGTAGCTTTACCAGATCGCTACCAACCAGATTTCCTATTTCCAGAAGCTGTCAAAAACATGAAAGTAGTTCTGGGCCTAGACCTACAAGGTGGTACCCAACTAGATTACAAAATCGATTTACGCAAAGTTCCTGCGGACAAACATGATGAAATTATCAGTGGTGTCGAAGAAGTAATCACTCGTCGTGTTAACAAATTAGGTGTTTCCGAACCCAATATTTACATTTCTGATATTGGCGGTGAAAAACATATCATTGTCGAACTCGCCGGGATCAAAGATATCGAAGATGCCAAAGCTAAAGTTGGCAAAACAATTCAACTAGAATTCAAAGAGCAAAAAGCCGAACCAGATCCAGGTGAATTAGACAAAATTCGTACTCAAGCAGCTGATTTCCTCAAAAAAATCCAAACAGTTGACGCCACTCAGTTCAGCAGTTTGGCCGAAGAAGAAGCCAAAGCCTACCCAGGCAAAGTTAGCTACACAGCTGGTGATTTCCAGTTTTTCGATGATATTAGCGGCGAAACATTAAAAAACAAAATCCGCAGCGCCAACCCAGGCACAATTATTAACGAAGTCATCGAAGACAACAACGGCTTTGTTTTTGAAAACAACCAACTCAAAGAACAAAAAGGCCTCTTCATCGTTCAAGTCTTGGAAAAACGCAATGCCGACAAAGAAATCAACGAACCAAAAGAAGTCACAGCTCAACACATCCTAATCAGCTATAAAGATGCTAGCCGCGCCGAAGGTCAAACTCGCAGTAAAGCCGAAGCTGAAAAACTAGCCAACCAAGTACTCAAAGAAGCACAAGCCAGCGGCAGCAATTTCGATGAACTAGCAAAAAAATATTCCGACGAACCAGGTAGTGAAACTAGCTTGGGCAAGCTAACAACACCCGTCGTAGATGGTCAATCAACTTATGTAGCCGAATTTACAGACGCTACCCTAAACCTTAGCAAGGCTGGAGACATCACTCCCCAGATTGTCAAAACAGAATTTGGCTATCACATTATCAAAGCAGTCAGTGTCAAAGATGCCATCAAAGAAACTCGTCAAGAACCACAAGTCAAATTCAACCAAATCTTCTTCTCGCTTTCCCCAGATCCTTGGCAAGCAACAGAGCTAACCGGTGAATACTTCATCAATGCCAATGTCCAATTCGATCAATTCCTAAATCCACAAGTTTCTATCCAATTCAACAGTGAAGGTGCTACCATGTTCGCGGAAATCACAGAAAGAAACATAGGCAAGCCAGTCGCAATTTTCGTTGGTGGCGAACTAATCAGTAGCCCCAATGTCAACGACAAAATCACTGGCGGCCAAGCTGTAATCACAGGTCGTTTCACTATCGAAGAAGCTCAAGAATTAGCTCGTGATCTCAACACAGGTGCTATCCCAGCTCCTATTACACTTGCGGGTCAACTCAGTATTGGGAGCACTCTAGGTGAAGCCTCTCTTAGCAAATCAGTCACCGCCGGTATTATTGGAGTAATTGTCCTTAGTTTGTGGATGATCGCCTATTACAGAGCCCCCGGCCTACTTGCAGTTCTGGCACTTGGTGTTTATGGCTTGGGCATGATGTTCTTAGTCAAATCTACACTGCCAGTTAGCTTAGCAATTCTGATCGGCCTCACGATCGGCACCGGGGCAATTTATCTGACTCTAAAAAACCGCTTCGAATCCACAGCCGAAAAAGTTATGTCAGTGTTCATCGCCATTTTCGCTATTTTCTTCTTCACATTCCTCCTACGCGAACCAATTGTCATGACGCTAGCTGGTATTGCCGGTGTCATTCTGTCAGTCGGTATGGCTGTCGATGCCAATATCCTCATTTTCGAACGCATCCGTGAAGAAATCAAAGCCGGCCACGACCTGCCTAGCAGTATCGAAATCGGTTTCCGTCGTGCTTGGTCTAGTATTAGAGATTCAAATTTCTCGTCACTAATCACCTGTGCCATCCTCTTCTATTTTGGTAGCTCCATCATTCGTGGTTTCGCCTTGAATCTTGCTGCCGGGATCATGATCTCCATGTTCACTGCAATCACAATCACACGAACTTTGCTAATTGCCTACAGCAAACTCAAAGTTAGCAACAACTCCTTCTTACTAGGTGCGAAAAAAACTAGCAAAAAAACGAAAAAACCATTCGACATTATCGGACGCAGTAAAATCTGGTTTGGTATCTCCAGCGTCCTAGTTGGTATCAGCTTAATCTCACTTCTAGTTCAAGGTCTAAACTTTGGTATCGATTTCAAAGGCGGTACACTCATGGAAATTGAATTCCAAAAAGAAGTTAACAAAGACCAACTTATCAGCGAATTCAGCAAAATTGACGAAAAACTAACTGAAATCGAACTGGGCACACCCCACATAGTCACTTCGACAAACGAAACCGGCAACGAAAGCCAAATCATCCGCTTCGGCTACATCGATACACAAACTCACGATCAAATTCTAAGTGAACTCAAAACAATCGATCCCGAACTAAAAGAAAATCGTTTCACCACAATCGGACCAGTCATCGGCGACAAACTCAAAACCAAAGCCCTAGTCGCTGTCCTAATGGCAATGATCGTTATCGTACTTTATATTGCTTTCGCCTTCCGCAAGGTACCAAAATCTTTGGGTGCTTGGAAATTCGGCCTCTCAGCAATCTTGGCTCTTTTCCACGATGTCATGATCACTTTAGGCTTCTTCTCCTTATTCCAAATTGAAATCGATGCTTTGTTCGTCACAGCGATCCTCACGGTAATTGGTTTCTCCATTCATGACACCATCGTTGTCTTCGATCGCCTTCGTGAAAATCTCAAAGAATATAAAGAGGACAAAGATCAATTCGACGATGTGGCCAACGCCGCTATGAACCAAACCTTTGCCCGCTCAATCAACACATCTGTCTCCACGCTAATCACACTACTCGCCTTAGCAATTTTTGGCGCTGAATCAATCTTCTACTTTGTAGTCGCTCTAATCATTGGTATCTCAGTTGGTACCTATTCATCGATCTTTATTGCCACGCCATTCCTAAGCTTCTGGCGTAAACACAGCAAATAAAGGAAATCACTACGATCCCCGATCAGAAAAACCTGCAATAATTGCGGTTAAAAATCGGGGATTTTTTCTTTAATTTGTGTTTTAATTTACAGTAAGCTATAATAACTGCGTTTGCTAGGTTGCTGAAAACTCCTTCGCTCGCTGGCTTAAGCAAACTGCGTTTGCTACGCCGCTCACTCACTCGCATCAGTAGCTCAGTTGGATAGAGCATCGGTCTTCGGAACCGAGGGTCGGGGGTTCGAATCCCTCCTGGTGCACCATTTTTTTAGACATCTACAAGAACTAGTTCATGAATTTAAGTTATATCATCATCGAAACCATGGGCTGGATTGCTACCATCATATTCATCATGGCCTACTACCTAATTACAACCAACAAAGTCAACAACGACAGTATCTCCTATCACCTCATCAACCTCATCGGCGCCATAATGCTCGGCATCAATGTCTACTACCACCGCGCTTGGCCATCTTTTGGCATGGAAATCATCTGGGTGCTAATTTCCATCTACGGTATCAAAAATGCCTACAAAATCTATAAACTCAAAACTAATCCCGTCGCACAAGATGTCCAAAAGTGAAACAAAATCACCTCAAATCACAGGTGACATGATCATTGCTGAAGTAATCCAAAATTGGCCAGAAACGATGGAGGTTTTTTTCGATTACGGAATCCATTGCGTCGGCTGTTCGCTCTCGATGGCCGAAACAATCGCCGACGGTATCGCCGGTCACGGCATCGATCCAGATGATGTCATTGCTGATTTAAATTGGATCATCGAACAAAAAAGTTAAAAATTTTCTGCGCAGATTTTTTCTAAAATAAATTTTAAATAAAAAACTTATGGCAATCACAGAACCTAAAGACTTCGTTTTGGCACCAAAAGGCACAATAATTGCCAATGGCGTCGTCAGTGTTTGCATTTTAGGAACTCGCGAATATCTATTCGCCATCCCCCTCGAAAACATCAGCGGCTCGGGAACAACAGTTAACCAAACAAAATACAGCATCAACAATCAAGATGTTTTATCTGGAATAAAATCACTTCTAGAAGACCCTGAAATCGATAGTAAACAATTGCAAATAACAATACTAAAGCTTCTCTCAGATTGGGGTCTAGACCAAAGCAAACATGCTTTCGAAATCGCTAATTTAATGGAATTTAATATCAAAGCCGGCTTTTTCTCTAAAGGCATTTACCTCAAATCACCTATCGACAAATTTCGCCAAGGTATTGCCGTTAGCGGCAAAGACCAGATTTTGAAATTCAAAAATTTTTACGGGAGATAGAAAGTTGCTAGATTATATAATTAAGCCCCCTCTCTTGACACAAACCTATTTTTGCTTTAAAATCTATACTTAAACATAGATTAAATTTTACTATGGATTTTCTCATTAGTCGCATTATCAAAACATTTCTAACTGTCTTAGTCACAGCAGCAATTCTTGTAGGTGTTATTTTCGGTGGCATTAAACTAGTTCAAAAATTTTCAGCAACAGAAACAAACGAAACAAAGCCAACCAACAACCAACAAAACGAACCAAATGAAGAAACAGAAAAACCAGAAAACACCAGCAAAAACCCCAAAAAAGTCCAATATTTCAAAGTCAAAAACCCAGGATTAAGCACTAGCTCGACCAATGAACCAACTAGCATCACTTTCGCTAATAACCTAACCAAAACCGGACTAATCGTTGCCGAACAAGAAGTCGATCTCTTTGCCGAACTTAGTGGCAAAATCACCAAAATCTACACACCAGAAGGTAGTTATGTAAAAAAAGGCCAATTAATTGCCGAAATTGGCGATTCTACCCAATTGAAATCAACTGTCATCAACTACAATTCAGCCATCGAATCACTTCGTATCGCCGAAAATTCACTCTATTTAAGCTCACAAAGCGGTTATGTCGATCTCTCAACATTCGACAACCAACTAAGAGCAGCCAAAATTGGTCTCGACCAAACTGTTAGCCAACTTGCTGCACCACAACAACCAACAACGACACCCACGACTACCCCTAGCGATGACAGCATCGTTCTCAACCAAACTCCCCTACCTTCGGAACTTACAAGCAACACGCAAAGTCGCAATACAATTCTCTTGGCCCAAAATCAAATTGACCTAATTCAAAAGCAATTAAGAAGCAGCGAACTAAAAACGAATGTACAATTATTAGGCCTAAAAAGCCAAGTTAATCAAGTCCGCAGCCAGCTGGAACTAACAAGACTGAGCCTCGATTCAGCCAAGCTCAAAGCCCCAATCACAGGCTATATCACAGCTCTAAACATCGACAACGGTAGCCAAGTTGGACCACAAGCGCCAATTGCCACCATTAGCAACTTAAGCAATATTCTCATCGAAGCCAGCATCACCCCTGAAGATTTATTAAAAATTCAAAATTTACCAAATGTTAGCGTTATCGTTGGCAGCCGCGAAATCCCAGGCAAGATCAGCTATATCAGCAAAACTGCAAATCGCATCAGTAAAACTCTAACCATCCGGGTCACACCAACACTAGACAAAGAAACAATTCTGATTGCCAACACTTTTGCTAAATTACGCTTCAGTAAAAATCCAACTGAACTAAAAACCCCAGAAAAAGCAGCAGCAGACAATAGCATCAAAGCACCAATTAGCGCCATTCGCTTTGCCGAATCTGGCAGTCAAGTTGCCCTTATCAATGCTGAAAGCAAAATTGAATTTCGTACAGTTAAACTTAGCAATATCAGCAACGGGCAAGCCAACATTAGCTCTGGACTAAAAAGTGGTGACAAAGTCGTAATCGATATCAGCAAAGTTTCCGAAGGCCAAACAATCACCCTGTAAATCCATCAATGCAAGAAATCGAAGCAATTACAGATAGTACAAAAAAAACAACCGAAACTATCGGTTCTAAACCGCCAAAAGTAAAAATTAAACAAAATCTGTTTACCTTTTTCATTTTAAACAATCGCGTCACTGCTTTGTTTATGATCATGGTGGCCATAATTGGTTTATTTGGCCTATTAAATGTGGATATCGAAGCCAATCCCGAAGTCAACCAGCCCATCGGTCAAGTCGTCACTTTTTATCCCAATGCCGGCCCCAGCGATGTCGAGGAACTAGTCACCAAACCATTAGAAGAAGTTATTGCCAATTTAGACAGTCTCAAATCTTACCAATCGAGCTCAGAAAACAATCTCTCGGCGATCACTGTTAATTTCGAAAACACAGTCAATACCGATGATGCTGTCCAAAAACTTCAAGAAGCAATCAACAAAGTCTCTACTCTACCCGACGATGCCGAAACGCCACAAGTTTTCAAACTAGATTTCAACAATCAACCGATTGTCACCCTCAATATTCTCGGTGATTTAAACAAAATCGAACTAACAGAAGTAGCGGAAACCGTCGAACAAGAAATCGAAACTATCAGTGGCGTTGGCAAAATCGATCTATCCGGTAATGCAATTCAAAATATCGAAATCGGTCTAGACCAAGGGCTACTAGAAACATTCGGTATCACTATCGGCGAAATCATCGGCCAATTAAATGCCAACAATATCAACGCCCCACTCGGCGAAGTAATTACCAATCAAGAAAACACCAATGTCCGCCTCACAGCCAAAGCCAAAACCCTAGAAGAACTAGCCCAAATCACCATCCGCGACCTAAGCCAACAAGGCACATCCGGACAAATTCGCCTTGGTGATATTGCCGAAATCAGCATCAAAGAAGCTACGAGAGAAACAGAAGCGTATGTCAGCGACAACAAAGGCTTTGCGCAAAACACTGTTTCCCTTTCCGTCTTCAAGCAATCAGGCGGCAATATTGTCGAAATCGTTGATGCCATCGACATCAAAATCACTGAACTCAACAAAACTTTACCAGCAAATATCGAAATTCTTAAGACCAATGACAACGCTTATTTCATCAAAAACGATCTCAAAACCTTAGGCAGCAATGGCTACCAGACGCTGATCATCATCTTCGTTGCTTTAGTGATTTTCTTATCTGTCAGAGAAGCTCTAATCGCCGCCATTGCCATCCCCTTCATTTTCTTAATCACATTTGCCTATGTATACCTCACAGGGCAAACACTAAACAGCCTCACCATTTTCGCCTTAATCATGTCTTTAGGTTTGGTTGTCGATAATTCCATCGTCATCGTCGAAGGCGTACACGACTACCGCAAACAAGGCTACAGCAAAATCGAATCCGCCTATTTAGCCATCAAAACTTTTACTTGGCCACTAATCGCTGGTACAGCTACTACCATCGCCGCCTTCCTCCCCATGCTGTTAGTTAGTGGCATCGTTGGTGAATTTATCCGCACAATTCCCATCATTCTTTCCATTACTTTAATCGCCTCCATTTTCGTCAGCTTCGGTTTCACACCACTTCTGACCAATATCATTCTCAATGATGAAGACAAAGAAAATAACGAAGAAAAATCCGGCCTATTCTCGGAAATCGCAGGATTGCGCGAACAAATGATCACTTTCCTCCAAAACACTTACAGAAACATCCTCAGCACAATCATTCCCAACAAAAAACTAAAATTCACAATTTTGGGTGGCACAATCGTGGCTTTCATCTTAGCCATGAGCCTACCAGCAACCGGTCTCCTCAAAAGCCAACTATTCCCATCAACAGACAGCCCAATTCTCTATGTGAATTTCGAAGCACCCATCGGCACACCACTATCTGCCACTAAAAATCTGACAGAACCAATCGAATCAGTACTCAACAAATACCCCGCCATCAACAATTATGTCCTCAACATCGGACGCAATATTAGCTTAGATTTCAGCAGTAACTCCGGAACTCAAAGTAATGTCGGCCATTTCATCGTCAATCTCAAAGAAAAAGCTGATTTCGATCGTGAAAAAAGTTTCGTCATCGCCGAACAAATCCGCAAAGAATTAGAATCCCTAGCAACTGACCTCAAAATCACTGTCGAAGAACCAAGTGCCGGCCCCCCCACAGCAGCACCACTAGAAATCAAAATCATCGGTTCCGATTTAGAAAGATTAAAAACAATCAGCAACGAAGTCAAAAGCGAACTCAGCCAAATCAACGGCTTAGTCAATATCAAAACTGATTTCGACAACACACCCAAAGAACTAAACTTCCAAGCCGACCCCGAACTCTTAAGCTATTTCGGCCTGACAAATCAACAACTAAGCCTCGTCACTCAAGCCCTAACCAATGGCATCCCCAGCGGCGAAATGAGCATTGGTGACGACGAATACGATATTAAAATCAAAATCGCCAATAGCGCGGAGCAAATCGATGTCGACACTCTAGCCGAACTACCAATCCTCACAACAAAAGGCAGCATCCCCCTAAGCTACCTTGGTACATTCGAAATCGAAAACGCCCTCCAAAAAATTCCCCATATCGATGGCGACCGCACCGTCCGTGTTCGTGCCTATACCGAAAAAGATACCTTAATCACTTCTCTACTCCCAGAAATCAACAAAAAAATTGAAACTATCAACAAAACAAATCAAGGCTACGAACTAACAACTGGTGGTGAAGATGAAGAAATTCAAAAATCTTTCCAAGAATTATTCAGCCTCACATTCCTCTCCATTTTCCTAATTATCATTATTCTGATCTTAGTCTTAAACTCATTCCGCCAAACTTTCATTATCCTCTTTAGTATTCCACTGGCTATGATCGGTGTCTTCCCCGGCCTCACTGCGTTCGGCCTCGCCCTTTCCTTCCCAGCGTTCCTAGGTATCGTCATGTTAACCGGTATCGTGGTTAATGATGCCATCGTCCTAGTCGACACCATCAACAATCGCCTAAAGACAGGCGAAGATCTAAACACCGCCATCATCGAAAGTGGCCGCAGCCGTCTAATGCCCGTGATCCTAACTAGCGTCACAACCATCCTCGGTCTACTCTCACTTACACTTACCGACGAATTCTGGCGTGGTCTCGGTGGCTCCGTAATTTTCGGCCTTAGCACAGCAACATTTTTCACCCTTGGACTAATCCCCATTTTAGTCAGTCTTGTCTATAAACGAAAATAACCAAACTAAATAGAGGTGCCTCACGCCTGTTGCAATTTGCCAACGGCACAAGACACCTCTCCAATTAGACTAACTACTACAATTCAGCAGCATAAACTTCACGGAATTTACTAAAAATTTTTGCAAATTCCGCACGATTCAAATTAGCATCCGGCCTAAATGTATCCTTACCAGCATCACCTTCCACAATTCCCAAACTTACAGCCAAACAAATTGGTTCATAGTCAGGATGTGTTTTTGGCAAATCACTAAATGTGCAAGCGTCAGCATCGGTAAATTCAGCATCTAAAAACTCCATCATTACACGAATAACCTGAGCTCGAGTTGCGTACTTCGCAAAATCTCGCTTCTCGTCCTTAGCCAAAGTTAAACCTTTATCTTCAGCCAATTTCACAAATGGAGCAAACCAAGCATTTCCAGCAGCTTCATTTTTTAGTTCGGCTAAATTCACAGATTTTTCATCCAATTTAGCAAGCAGTGCAGCCACTTTCAAAACTTCACCCAAACGGACATTGTCAGCTGGTTTAAATTCACCAGTCAATTCGTTTCTTTCATTTTTAAAACCACTGAAAACGCCACGATCTTTACCTTCTTTCACATAAGCTCCAAACCAATGTTCATCATCCACATCACGGAACGGAATTAAACCTTTTTTAAATTTCAATTCTCTTTGTTCAGACTTAACTTCGTTTTCAAATTTAGTCTTGAGCTTAAGACATTTTTCCGCGCTCTCAGAAGCCACCAATTCTTTTATGAAATCAACAATTTTACCTTCTTCCAAGCTATTATAGGCAACAACTTTATCACGAAGCTCCTTGCATTCAGCCAAGTTTTCCAATTTAAGTTTCACTTCAGCCAATTTTGTTTCCACTCTCAGTTTAGCTTCTTTAAATTTATCTTCATTCAACATTCCATGGTGCATACGATCAGCTCTCGACATTTTAGCCATGAAGCCATAACCATCTCCAAAATCTTTTTTAAAGCCAGATTCAGTAACTTCACTAGCCTTAAAACTTACAGCATCCTTACCAGCAAAACTAAAAGTAAAGACCGGATCAACACTTGCTTCTTTCACAACATGGAAAGCCAAACCATCGACGCCACCATGAATTTTCGAAACAAATTTTGTTGCAGCACGATCAACACTATCCTCACTCTCTTCAAATCTTAGCTTTTTTACAAGATTCCATTTAGCATCCTGAATCGCGTAAGTACCACTATAATCGACAGCAGCAACTTTATCACTACCACCTTCTACACGATCTTCCAAATTCGCCAACTTACCCCAATAAACAACGAGCTGCTCGCTCATATGCCTAGAATCATCGCCGTCTTCGTCTTCGTCGTCATCTTCTTCTTCATGATCATCCATAAATTTCTTCTGCAAAATTGCCTTAATAGCACGAGGCTTACGACCACCATCATCGTCGAAGCTGTCGTCATCATCACTATCATCCTCGTCATCAAAACGATCTTTCAACAAATCTGACAAAGACGGATTGTCATCGACTTCAGAATCTTTGGCAACAACAACAGTCAACGAACTAGTAACTAAAACTGCCACCA
>CAZXGE010000005.1:0-17168 GCA_964640445.1 uncultured Candidatus Peribacteria bacterium | reverse complement strand
CAGCTTCCAGTCGCGGCGAACAACTTGGCAATGCGCAAAACTATGTCAAAAAGCACCCTGGGGTAGTTCTTGAAGAACAAGAGCTAACCTGCGAAATCCTACTCAAAGAAATAGCTAAACTGGCAACAAGCCAAGGAGTTGACCAGGGGAATAGCGCAAGCAATGCAGAAGAACTACTAAATAGCTATCTAGCAGCCTTAAACCACTATTTCGTGCAGATATCCTAAACTATCAATCTAGCTAACAAATAAAAAATGCCAACTAAACTACTCATCATAATTGTAGCCATCATACTTTTATATGGTTCCTATTTACTACTTCGTCGTAGTTTTCGAAAAACAAACAAACAAAAAATCTCAGACCAAAATCAGCAACAAAACAAATTAGCTAAACAAATTAGCGATAAACTATCAATGATTGCGGCACTAAGCAATAACCAAGATTTAATCGCTAAAATTGAACCAATTAGGAATAATTTATACAATAAAAGTATATTTTCTAATGACGAATTAGAGCAATTAATCAACGAAGAAGCACTAGAAACAGCGGAAAACCCCGTCATCCATAGCCTAAAGAACGAACTACTTGGCCAGCTAGAACTGCTTAAACAAGGCAAAAACTGATATTTTTCCACCATTTACAAAATATATCTTTACAATATAATAATAATTTAGTAAAGTATAAACTGCTGATTCGAAAACTTGCCAATCCTAACTAAGGCACTGGCAATTCTCCACTTAGACACCCCGTAAGCATTGACAAGATTGTTTACTTCTGGTGTTTAGTGCGATAGAATTAGTATGCTAAAGTTAATAACTTAAGCACCGTAAGTCTACTTCTAAAAGGCGCTGTCTGCCCCTACTTCCGTCTCTAGTCCAATTCAGAACCGAGCGAGACAAAAACAGTAGGTAACCCGTAAGGGAGAAGAATCATAGATAAAAACATCAACTACGCTAGGAAATCCAAGCGTACTCAACAAACATTATCGAAGCTACGTTTACTAACTCTAAAGGTTTTACACCTATTAGCAGCGCTGCTTGTGCTAGCTATTAAGTTTGTCTTTAGTAAAAGTAAATTACTAAGTCAATTGGCTCAGAAGTTTTACCAACAAAACTCAGGCAAATGGCGTTATCTAATTGGCGATCAAATTGCCTTAGCTAGAGGCGTCAATATGCCAGAGAAAAAACGCTTCATGTACCAATTCACAATGGCGACATTGGGTATTTTCATGATCTCATCGCTGTCAACACAAGGCAATTCCCCTTTCGAAACAGGAGGTGCGCTTAGCCATGCTGGTTATGTAGGCGCCGATGACCTCCAAGCTGTTTGGAGCTTCGAGACACTGGTCGCCGATGAAGGCACTGACTTTATCATGGCCACTGGTAGCTCTACCCAAAATTCTAGCACCAATTTACTTGGTCGTACTGAAGATGCTGAACATTTGGTCAAACCGGGTGAAGACCTAGGAACAATTGCCGAATGGTATGGCCTAAGCAATGTTGAAACAATCATGCTGGCGAACAACCTGGACAATGCCAGTGTAGCTGCCGGTACTAGACTAAAAATACCAGCACAAGATGGCTTCAGGTATCAAGTCAAGAAAGGTGATAACCTTAGCATCATTGCCAAGCGCTTTGGCATGGATGAAAGCACATTGAGTTCTTTCAATGCTCTGAAAAATGGCAAAATTGCTGTTGGTCAAAATCTATTCGTCCCCGACAAAGATTTCTCTGCTAAAAATGTTCGTAAAATCGTAGCTAGTATTCCAGCAGAGCAAACACCAACCAAAACGACAACTGCTACTAACACAAAACCAAAAACAGTGGCACAAGCCAACACAGCTAAACCTGTCACGGTTACAGAAACAAGACGCTTAGCTTCTCCGGTTTTGGACATTCCACAAACTTCTGGCCCAGCTCTTACTACTGCTGAATTACCGAAAAATAATGGTTCTGCTCCGACTTTCAATGCTGTGACACCCAAAAATTCAGGCGGCAGCGGTGTTAGTGTAGTTCCTGCCAAAGTTAGTGCCAAAGCTTCAGTTGCGGCTAAAGGCAACTGGTTTGACCCTTTAAATGGTGCTCAAGCTAAACTGACACAAGGTTACCACGGTGGCCATTTGGCTGTTGACCTTGCGCTCCGTGGCGGTACTGGTATCTATGCTGCTGGCGGTGGTGAAATTATTGAATCCGTTTGTGGTCGTAACGGTTACGGCTGCCATGTGATTATCCAACACGACAATGGCTACCGCACACTTTATGCACATATGATCGAAAAATCGACTTATAATGTTGGTGACACTGTTGCAGCGGGTAGTTATCTAGGCTGGATGGGCTCAACAGGTTGGTCTACTGGTACGCATTTACACTTCGAAATCGTAACACCAGAAGGTATCAAAGCTAATCCAATTGGCATTGTTTGGTAGTCAAAAAAGAATCAAGCAACTGCTCATCAAAGTCCTTGATCAATTCTTGGCATTTTACCAAAACACAATCTCCCCTGACCATAGTCCGATCAGGCACCTATTTGGTGGTGCATTCTGTCGCTATTCGCCTAGCTGCTCAACCTATGCTCGGCTCAGCCTCAGCAAACACGGACTGCGAAAAGGTATATATTTAAGCCTAAAAAGAGTTATCCGCTGTCACCCTTGGGCGAAAGGTGGTGAAGATTGGCCGTAGGGCAAAAAAGGGGAAAAGTGTGTGCCTGTTGCGATGACGCAAATGGCACGCACTTTTCCCCTTTTTTGCTAAATATACTGAATAATGCCTGTACGATGACGCAAATGGCACACACTTTTCCCCTTTTTTGCTAAATATACTGAATCATGCCTGTGCGATGACGCAAATGGCACGCACTTTTCCCCTTTTTTGCTAAATATACTGAATCATGCCTGTTGCGATGACGCAAATAAAAGACAAAATTTTGAATTTACCAATTTGAACAAAGCTAGAAATAGCCCCTAAACTAGGTAGATTCTAAACAAAACCAAATACAGAAACAATCACCCCCAATAGCACAAGATAGATCCCAAAGGGGCGCAAGGTGTTATTAACAAAAAAGCGCATCAAAAAACTAACTGTCAAATAACTAGAAACCAAAGATGCCAAAAAGCCAAATGCTAACAAATTTAAACTCAACTTAACCCCCGTCTCAGCCAAATCACTTGCCAGCAAAACGCCAGCACCTGTGATCGCAATTGAGCCTAACAAAAAAGAGAATCTGGCCGCTTCCACACGACTAATACCCAGCAAAATTGCTGTGGCAATAGTAGATCCGGAACGAGAAACACCAGGTAAGATTGCCAAAGCCTGAGCAAAACCAATCTTGAGAGCTTGAGCAAATCCAATTTTAACCTCAGTCGCTTGCTGCTTATCTTGGCGAGCTCTAATGGCTTCTACAAATAAAAAATAAAGACCACAAGCAATCATCAACAAGGCGACTAAGCGGTAGTCACGGAAAAAACTTGTTACCAGATCGCCGAATAGCAAACCAAAGAAGACTGCTGGTAAAGTTGCCAGTAAAAGCTTGAGGTTCAGTACTCCGGTTTCGCTACGGAGATCCAACCGAAAAAAAGCACTTAACAACTTAATAATATCGCTTCTAAAATAAACCAAAATGGCAACCAAAGTCGCAACATGAACCGTAATATCAAACTCAGCCAGGTCAGCAACATTCAAGCCCAAAAGCGTTTGCCCCAAAATCAAATGACCAGAAGAAGAAACAGGTAAAAATTCAGTAATACCCTGTAAAACACCCAAAACTAGTGCTTCCCAAATTGTCATAATCTAGCAAGTTAAAGATTAATGTCTAGTGGCGGAAGTTTCTAATACCAGTAAAGACCATCTTGATTCCGAGCTTGTTTGCCTCAGCAATCACTTCTTCGTCACGAATTGAGCCTCCAGGTTGTAAAATAGCAGCAACCCCGTGCGAAGCAGCTTCGGTCACGGCATCTGGGAATGGGAAGAAAGCATCGGAAGCCATTACTGAACCAGCAATGCGCTCACCTCCTTTCCTCGTGGCAATCATCACCGAATCCACACGAGACATTTGCCCTGCCCCAATACCAGTAACCACTTCGTTACCATCCTTGTCGACTTTAGCAAAGATAACAGCATTAGATTTCACATGTTTACAAACACGCTGTGCGAATAACATGGCTTTAATTTCGGCTGCTGTTGGCTGTAAATCCGTGACAACTTTTAGATCTTTTTCAGCTACCAAATAAGTGTCTGCTGTTTGTACCAAAATACCACCGGCAACTTTTTTAATATCTCGTCGGTTAGGATCAATCTTCAACTTACCAGTTTTTAAAATCCGCAGATTTGGCCTTTTCTGCAATGACTCGACTGCTTCAGCACTAAAACTTGGTGCAGCGATAATTTCTACAAACATTTTGTTAGCATCGATATAGTCACAAATCGCCTGATTACACTCGGTATTTAGAGCTATCACACAGCCAAAAGCTGACAATGGATCAACTTGATGCCCCAACTCAAATGCAACTTCGATGCGATCACTGACGGCAACACCACAAGGATTATTGTGCTTGATAAAAACTGCTGCTGGACGCTCAAACTCTTTAACCAACTCGATAGCACTATCGGCATCAACAATATTATTGAAAGACAGCTCCTTACCACCCAAAATTTCGGCATTGGCAATGTTAGCATCATGATTGTAGGGATTACGGAAAAATGCGGCTTTCTGATGAGGGTTTTCTCCGTAACGCAAAGTACCAACTTTCTGATAATGCAAACTCAAAAACTCCGGTTCTCCTGATTTGTCAGCCAAATACTGAGCAATCATCTCGTCGTAGCCACTAGTCAAACGAAAAGCCCTAGTCGCAAGTGCTAGTCGATATTGTTCATCATAACGATCAGTCTCTAGGCGATTAACCACTTCAGCATAATCGCTTGGATCAACAACTACACCAACAAAACGACTATTTTTTGCTGCACTTCTAATCATCGAAGGTCCACCAATATCAATTTGTTCAATTGCTTCCGCAAGCTCCACGCCTGGTTTGGCGATAGTTTGAGCAAATGGGTACAAATTAATGACAACAAGATCAATCCAACTGATACCTTGAGCCTGAGCCTCAGCGACATGCACCGGGTTATCGCGAACACCCAACAAAGCACCATGAATCTTGGGTTGCAAAGTTTTGACACGACCGTCCATAATCTCCGGAAAGCCAGTGAAATCACTTACTGTAGTTACCGCTATACCTGCTTTAACCAGGGCATCAGCAGTGCCGCCTGTAGATAAAATCGTAAAGCCAAAACCCACCAATTTCTGAGCAAATTCAACAATGCCAGTTTTATCTGACACGCTAATCAAGGCGTATTTTTGCATAACAAACAAATTTTAAGTTAATCCCGAACCGATGCCTAATGGCAACGGGGTTTTATTATACGGTGTTATCTAGCTAATTCAATATTAAATAGCGATTAAATTTTCCTGGACAATCACGAAAAAGCTGATTATAATTTTTTAAATTTTTATCCTTAGCGTCGCCTTAAAATTATGCCAATGTCAACCAACCAAGCTGATTACATTATTGGCACACTGGGTAGCCACTCAGCCTTACAGATCCTCAAAGGGGCTAAAGACGAAGGCTTCAAAACCTTGGCAATCTGTATCAAAGGTCAGTCTGAACCTTACAGATCATATGCAGTAGCTGATGAAATCATCGAAATCGACTCGGCTAAAGATTATTTTAAACTTGAACAAGAACTGATCCGTCGCAATGTAATTATTATTCCACACGGCTCACTAGTTAGCGGCATCGGCCCCGAAAAAGTGAAAGAAATGCAGGCAATGTACTATGGCACCAAAGACATTTTGGAATGGGAATCGAACCGCACGATGGAGCGCGAATGGCTAACTGCAGCTGGCATCAACATGCCGAAAGTCTTCAATTCACCAGAGGAAATCGACCGAACTACGATTGTCAAATTCCATGGTGCCAAAGGCGGCAGTGGCTACTTCCTAGCCCACACACCGGAAGAGTTTTACGAACGGATCAAGGAATTCCCCGAAGAAAAAAATTACGCGATTCAAGAATACATCGTGGGTGTGCCGATCTATGCCCATTTCTTTTACTCAAAATTGAACGACGAAATTGAAGTCATGAGCTTCGATAAGCGTTATGAATCCAATGCCGATTCGGTCGGTAGAATTGCTGCCAAAGACCAGCTGCATGTTGACATCCAAACTAGTTACACAATTACTGGGAATGTACCGATTGTCATTCGTGAGTCATTACTTCCTCAAGTTTTTGAAATGGGGAGAAATGTTGTCAAAAAATCTCAAGAAATTGTCGGCAAAGGTTTATTCGGCCCATTTTGCTTGGAAATGATTGTTGATCCTGATCTCAAATTTTGGACTTTCGAAATTTCGGCCAGAATTGTAGCTGGTACAAATCCTTATGTTCAGGGCTCACCCTACACTTGGCTAAGATACAACGAACCGATGTCGACAGGCCGACGCCTTGCTCGCGAAATTAAGCAAGCGATCGAATCTGGTAGATTGGCTGAAATTTTGGATTAGATGCCAAAACAGAGAATCCTCTAACCGATTAAAAATTCACGTTTTTTAGCGTTCACCCAGCACACCCATTAATATTTTCAGGAATTCGCCTTTTTTGATTGCACGATCGGGGCTAAATAAGACTCCACCTTCATTCTCCCCCTGAACGATACTGTTATCATGCAAACAGCCCAATTTAGCTGTATACCAACTACTAACTTGGTCGTAAGCCACATCGGTAAAGCGATGATCAGTACGAACACCACTACAGTCCAAAGTCAACATCTTATTACCAAGATCATGAGCAACTTTAACCGCTTCGGCTCTATTAACCGATCCTGCTGGCAAAAACACTGGCAACTTAGTGCGAAAAACTTCGGCAGGATAACCACCGAATAGGCCAAGCTTGGTCAAAGCGGCTAAATCAGCACCAAACCAAGTGCTCAACTGCCAAGAAAACCAACTGACACCATTTAAATTTTGTGACTTGAACTCGGACCCTGTTTCACCAAAATTAGCAGCATAATCTTGGTATTTGCTAACTTGGGAAACTGCCTCCAAATCATCGCTAATCTTCTCGGTCAAAACCCGATTAATCAAAACCACCAATTCGGCACGGTTAAGCTCTCGACTAAGTCCAAGATCGCCAAATTGATCTCCTTTTAGCAAACAACTTTCGATAGCTGCTTTGGCGGCTTTTCGAATTGACTCGCTTAAATCGGCAGGAATTTTTTTGACTAGATTGGCATCATATTCACAAATACGGACCTGTCCAGCCAACTTAAATTCAGATTCGACAATTTGAGGTGTTGCCGGAATCGTCACGCCACTACCAGCACTAGATCCGCTACCATTTACACTATTACCAGCACCATCAGTAGTGCCGTTCTCTTGCCCGACAAACACTCCTGATTTTGTAAAAAATTCAGAGCCTTGGCTAATTGTACAAAGCGTACCAGCACGATTAAAGGTAAAACTATAGTCAATTTGCTTGCGACTATCGACCGATAAATTCAGATCACCTTCTGGCAACACACGCCAATCGAAAACACCGACCATGCTATCAGCCGTCAAAGAGAAAACATCTACCTTAGTCAATTCCAACAAGTGCCCACCCCAAGATCTAGGCCCACTGCTCAAGACCTTACCTCGATAATCAACACCACTGGCATCGATTTGACCTGTGGCTACCCTTTCGACATTAGCAATTAGATTGACCAATTTCAAATTATCACTCAGACCTTCGATTTTAATTTCCGTACGAATACCAACCAACGGCTCCGAGATAACACTGACAGTATTACTAACTGTCGTGACCACCGAAGGAACTTCGCTACACAAATCAGCATCGACAATAGCATCAGCCGCCAATGCAACCGGGGCGAGCAAATTAGCTAGAATCGCCAAAACCAAAACTACCGACAGCTTCACCAAGAGTGTACTTTTTTGCTTCCGCATTTTTGCTTATTTTTATTTTTGCTCACTCAGCTTAACAGTTCTCCCACAGACAAGCAAACAATGTTGCCATTGTGTCATAAAGTGTCTGACTCTGAATCACAATACCATAAGCTTGTTTATGAAAATCAATGATCGCTACTTCCTTACCACCAAATAAAATAATCTCGGCATGGAGTTCAAACGGATGCTTGGTAATAATCTTGGTCTTACGATTCGATTTTAGATCTAAGCCTTGATACCGCTTCGCCTGATCCGACTCAGCAACCAAAACCTGACTATTAACATTGTTTTTTAGCTTAGTTTCAATAAAAGTTGTCCGCAAATATTTTTCGACAGCTTCGGGAATATTTCTTAAAGTCAAAAATGCCTTCTGCTCACCACCGACACTCAAACTGTATTCGTACAAACTAATAACCGCAGCATCACCTTCATAAATCTGGATCTTTGGTCGATGATAGTCTACTTTCTGCAATTTTTGCATTTCGGAAATAAAGCCGTGTGTCACTTTTTTTCGTGCTTCCAACTCAGCAATATCTTGCTCGATCTGATTCAAAAAAATTGATGGCGAAATCGGTACATAGGCACTAACACCTTCGATTTTAGTCTGTGCAATAACCCCTGCGGCTATCAACCTTTTCAAAACCGAATAAACCGTCGTACGATCGAGCTTATTTCTTAAAGCAATTGTACTAGCAAAAGATTGTCCATGGGCAAAAACATCCAAATAAACTTTGACATCCTTATCATTAAACCCCTGATTTTCCAGGAAATTAACTATTTGCTCATTCATGCCGGTGGATAAATTTAATTAATAAAAGATTTAAGCCTCCTGTATAGTAAATCATCTAGCTTCAATTGGCGAGAGCATCTTTGTATGTTATGTTTGAGGGTGACTAATTTAACAATTACAATATGCAAAGCTTAAAAAAAGGCTTTACGCTAATTGAACTCCTGATCGCAATTACGATCATCGGTATTTTGTCCGCTACACTTATACCTCGGGTAGTCAACATTGTGCCACAAGCTCGCGATTCCGCTCGCAAAGCCTCTCTAAACGATTTCGTAGCTGCAATCGAAGCTTACAATCTAGACAAAGGTTCATATCCAACTCAAGCTTTTTGTTTGGGCGAAAAAACGGACACGCTGGATGACGATGGCTATACAGTTGATGAATTCGTCTCTGATTACATGCGTGGCACACCTCCAGAATTCAAAGCCGTTACAGGTAATAGTATCGATTGTGCTGCAAGCCTATATTATGACGCACCAGACAACTTAGACGAACCAATCTATGCTTATGCAGTAGCAACCGCTGTCGAGCTGGAAAAGTCAGGTAATTATGGCGGTAAGAATACGAAAATCGACTCTGATATTGGTGAATTGGTCGATGGCGAAGGGCAGTATTTCGTAATTATACGATAGGCGCACCACCTGGCAACTATACAAGTCGGTCACTCCGCATAATCCGACTAGTCAAAAATGGCTAAAGAAAGCCAATTCTTCTGGAAAAAACCGATCAAAACTGGTATAATAAGGATAGCAAAATTAGTTGCTATCCTTATTTAGTTATGACTAACGGTATCAGGAAATTTTGGCAGCGAAAATTGGTTTATTTAAGCCTATTTTTCGGTATTCCCATCTTGGTTTTTATGCCAAACCAAATTCAGACTACCAAGGCACAACTCTTTACTAAAGCGATTAAAAACAGTGTCGTCCTTCTCGTTGAAGCCGAACTATACGAAAGTGAACAACAAACCGAAGGCTTGGCAACAAGATTTGACGGCTTATCAAAAACCACATTGGCGAAACGAATTGACAATTATGCAGCTACAATCCAGTCACGCCTAGAATCAACAGAAGCAGTAATTATCAAAATACCAAAAGCTGCGACCCCAAGCCAAATTCAAAAACTTCTGGCGAATCTATATCTTTATGACAACGAAACCATCGCCGGTGAACTCACTGGCGTTATTCTAATTGGCGACCTTCAACTTCCCGCAGTTCAGCATAATGGTGAGACAATAACCAGTATTTACCCCTATGTGGACTTTATCTTGCCTCGCTACACAGCCAGTAACACTGACCAGAATCAAGAATTTTTCCAATTAACCAATGACAATCTGGAACCGGAAATTTGGCACGGTGTAATTAAGCTCGAGAATCGAGAACAGTACGCTAGCTATTTCGACAAAGTCAGCTTAACAGAAGCTAAAGAAACAGCTTTCACACCAACAAGCCCCAAGTTGTTCGTAGCCGACTTAGCTGAAGAAACCCGCAGCCTTAATGCTGGTCTAATCGGCAGTTACCAAAACTACCTCAACTTTGCCAAAGCCAAAACCTACAACAACCTTACGGCTGCGGAACTAAAATTAGCCGAACAAAACCTTCGCAGTGGCCTACCCGATCAAGTCAGCGATAAAATACCTAACCAATCATTGCCGTTAGACATTTTCGCGGGCCAAAGTTTACAAAATTTAGCTAATCCGGTTGTAGCGATGTTTCAAAGCTACTTCAACCGTTTAACACCAGTTTGGGAAAACACTGGGCGCTTCCTGATGTCAGAGCGACAAATCATCAATCCAATTATCCAGGTTGGCATTATTGACTCAACGCTGAACCGTCAATTTCTGGCTATAAATAAGGAACTAGAACAAATTATCGACGAACTAGCAAAACCTTTAGCTAAAGAGATCACGATTGCACCAGCCTACCAGTTGTCTGGTACGGTTGAACTCACGGATGGCGGCAGTCTACAACTTAAGCCACAGTTGTTTTTTAATCAACGGACAAAAACACAAATCGCCAAAAGCGTCCTCAACCTCACGAATCTAAGCCAGCGATCTGCCCTGATTACGCCTCTCATCAATCAAGGTCTTGTCAGTCTAATTACGACTAATCAAAATAATACGATTGTCACCAGAGACAATCTCGGAGCCATTGTTGCAGCCAAGCCCAATCTTCTCGACCTTGGCACGCTTCATATCAACTCCGAACCCATCAGTGACATTGACGGAGCTTATGCCTGCCGACTCTATCGTGGTGGTGCTGACGCTCAGTTTGTCGAACAGATCCGTGATGGCGTTGACCCCAATAACCCTAGTCAGAAAACCTGTTATCTCCCTTATGAAAGCGGCGAAACAGGCAGGTATCAAAAAGACGAATTTGGCTGTGACCCCTTCTACAATTCGGAACTTAAGGATAGCCACCGCATGAACCTTGTCAGTAATATTAGCCTCAGCAAAACCACTTACGAATCTTGTTTTGAACTCAGAACACCAGCCAACTATTTCGACGCTGAAACCCGTGTCATTGACCCAGCCCTACCGGAGAATCCAACTTCGATGAGCTTAATCAGCCCCGACTCCATCAACCTCAACTTGGGACAAATATTAAAACTCATCGAACCAGATTTAGAGCTTAATGATCGCAATCGTTGGAGTAGTATTATTGCCAATTTAGGCACAAAAACTATGGAAATTCCGGCTGGGAATAGCGCCGGCATCAGCAATAATATCAAATCAATTCAGCTAAAATCAGTCGCAATTGGTCAGAAAAAGAACATACCTAGCTTGATCTACCACAAAGATCCCACCAATGACATCTTAAACAACCAATACAAAGACCAAGGTTTAGGAACCAACTTCCCTAAAAACAAACAACGCTTTCTCACCTTCCTAGGTAGCGATGGTAAATTAAAACAAATTAACTATCCTGATCTGTTCGAAACCGAATCATATCGAGATTTTTTACGAAAACTAAACCAATTAGGTACTCAACTGGAAAACCTAGGCAGTAGCGATGCTAAAGCTCGCTTAAATAATATACTAACTACTGCTGAGCGAAATAGTTTAGAAAATTTTTTCAACTGGCGAGGCAGCAACCTACAAGAAAAATACCAACAAGTTCTCAAACTCGAACTTTTTGGACTCAATGCATTTGGCGAAACAATTAAACCGAGTGCTTTCGAAATCGCCTATCTCAAATTGGATTTTGCCGATCAACTTCTAAATATCGACTTTCCGGAAATTAAGAGCGGTGACACTAACTCAGACCTGGTAAGCCAGATCAGCGACGCCAATTCCACAGAGGAAACCAAGCCACAGCAACAACAAAACTACCCCATCACCGCAAACCAACTCAACTCACCAGCGGGATGTAGCCAATATTTAGCGACTGGGGGTGCTTCTGTAAAACTAACTAATTATGCCAGCTACTTAGAATGTTGGCTTAGTGAAGATGTCCAGAAGCGTGTCACAGGCGTAATCGCTCTCCCCGCCAAGTTTATTCCTGAATTTGTTGAAAGAAAAGCTAAAGCTAGAATCAGTCGCGACCAGACATTAGCCAAGGTAAATATCAGCAGTGATCGTAGCGAGATTATCAATACCAGCAGCCAAGGAGCCAAGATCACAATCGAAGCCTTGGATAGTGCCAATAAACCAATCCGCGGCTTCGCCGCTCCCGTCACCATCAACATCAGCAACAATGCGCGTTTTGCCAACAGCCAATCTAGTCGAACGACTAACAATGCGACAAGTCGAAATTTCAGCATTGCCTCTGGCACGACGGACATCTTTGTCCTACCAAAAAACAACAAAAGCACAGGTGAAATTGTGATTACAGCCCAAATTGGCAAAATGAAAGCAACGACAAAGATCCAAATTAGCAAAGCCTTAACCTACCAACTTGCGCCCAAAATCCTAACGACCGACCAAACAACTGCTACGGTCAAAATTAAGCTAGCAAATACAGAGACCAGGCAACGTCAATTAGAAGCAACCGTAAATGCGGCAATTGAGCTTTCCCTAGGCAACACAAATGTCAAAGCTCAAGCAGGCGTATTCGAACTACCAATCCAAATACCCCAAAAAACTGGTGAATACCAGCTACAACTAAGCCTCAACAATGGCCAAGTTATTAATGAAAGCATCATCATCCGTGCAGGCACACCTACAAAAGTGAGCCTAGCCGATCGCAGCAGCAAAACAGTAGGTATTAGCGAAAAGTCATTACCAGTCAAGCTATTTGATCGCTACGATAATCTGATTACCACCGGTGCTATCACTTATAATAACCAGCAAATTGCCAACGAGAATGGCGTCTACAATGTACCGGCCAACTTCAATAATTTTGGCGCTACCAATATCAATTTCCGTTACAAAAATCGTGAACTTAGCTTGTCAATCCTTGTCAGCAAGCTATTCACAGTGGCCGACCTCACCAACCTACCAATCAAAGCGCAAGTAGTTCGTTTTGCCCACAACTTAGCCAATTTAGAACCAAATATCAGTGCTAAGATTTTGGCTCAAGGGCAAGTAATAACTTTAATTACTGAAACCCAAGGCAGCCAAGAACTAAATCCAGAGCCATACGCAGGCTTCACCGACACCGACAACTCATTACTCAAAGTCAGTGCCTCGATGCCAATTGGTGACTCCTTTATTTACAACCAAAAACCGCAAACCATTATTTATGGCGACCCTACCTTTAGCTTGTCACAGAACAAACGAGAACAAGTGGAAAATTTCAGCAACGACATTGGCATTAGTTTAGGAAAAACCAAAGGTCAAATCAGTAAAATCGTGGCCGAACAAAACCAAATCGCCATAAGTGACAACAAAGGCACCATCTACAATCTTGACCAACAATCTGGCCTTAATATTTTAGCCAGTTTACCACTCGGCATCAAAACCATGACTTGGTGGTCAGGAGAAAAGAATAGCACCCCAAGTTTAGTTGTGGCTACAAACGAACGCTGCTCTCAAAAAATCGGCTGTTTATTCAAATATGAATTCACCAACACTGGCAAGTTAATCCGCAGTGAATTAAAACTAAACTACGAAGATCGCATCAATAAACTAATTAGTCATGATCTAACACAAGATGGTTACGAAGATTTATTGGTCTTAGATAGCCAAGAAAATCTCCTCTTATTTGTTAATGAAAATAGCCGCCAAGGTAGGACATTAGCCAAAGAACCGGTCAGAATCACCAACACCGGCTTAATCATCAACAGTAGTCAAAACTTAAATAGCTATTTCTATATAAGTACCAATGGCAGCAGCATTGCAAACGATCGGCAACAAACACTCGACGGGGTCAGTAATAATCGTGACGAAAAATTTGGCAGCTTGTTAGACGCCAAAAACCTAGCTAGCAGGATCACGGCTACAGATCTCAATGGTCAAACACTAAGCAAAAATGACCGCATTCGCTATGAGATCACGCTCACAGGCAAAAACAACAGCCGCGGCACCGCCAAACTGGCGCTTCCATTAGGGAATGGCTATCAACTAATCACAAGTAGTCTTAATTGTAGCGGCTGTCAGCTACAAAAAACCACTAGCAACTATTTCCCCTACAGCATCAGTGGCATTAGTTATAATTCAAGCACGGCTACAAAAATCAGTTTTGAAGCGCAAGTTACGGAGCTAGTACCGCAAAATGCCAACATCGCAATTGTCACCGATGGGGGTAATTTTCCAGCAGATTCACATCCTGACATTTTACTAACAACACCAGGCAGCAATAAAAGAACCTACTTCTATTCTAGTCGTAATGCCAACAACCGCCTAATTTTCCTACCTTTCCAAGAAAATATAGCAGGCAATGATTCAATTACCAATAGCGGCAGCCGCGTCTTGGACACACTGTCCAACAACCAAACCGCCTCAAATCCTAGCGAACTTCTGGCCGCAGCCAATGCTACTCAGGAACGACTCTACAGCGAAGATCGCAATAACGACGGTTTACTCGATCAGCTCCAAGCAACAAGCGATGATCTGAGCGGTGCTTTCGATGAAATCGGCGACAGTCTCGAAGCATTTTTCTGTCGCGATGGCTGTCTGGCAACACCGGTCAACCAAGCATTCTTTGTCCCTGGCGTAACAACTGGCATCGCGACCGCCCAACCTGTCTGGGGCTTAATTGGCACACCAGCAGGACCAATTCCGGCCTTTGGCAGCGGAGCATTAATTCCTGGTAGCTTTTTCCGCAACTATCTATCGCCGACCCTAACAGGCGAATTAGTAACCGCACTTTGTTTTGGACCATTTCCACTAGGTGGTTGTTCAGTAATTCCACTAGTGGGACTGCAAGACCTTGGCGATGTTTGCGAACAAATCAATAACCAAATTATCGACCTCCTCAATCAAGCAACCGATGTAGTTAATACTGGTCTTAACGAAATCAATGACGAAACAGCTAGCTTTGGTGTCACTGTTGGCATTGGCAATACTAGTGGCAATAGCCCTGGTGGCGTCGATTTCAATACAAATATCAAAGTGCCTGGCTTCCCTGCTGTGCTAACCAACTGGCTATCTGCACAACTTCATGAACTACTTAGCATTTTGGATCTACCAGAAATCAAATTAATTTTACCCGATCTTGCTAGCTCTTATAGTTTTGACATTGCGGGTAGTTCGCAACTCTTAGGCATCAATGACGAAGAGAACAATACATTAAACCCTATTGACGCCAAAATTGCTGAATTTGAAAATCTGAGCACAACCCTAAAAACCGTTGGCCAAGGTTCGCTGCTCAAACTCAACGAAGAAACAATCACAATCAAATACCCTAGTGTAGATCCAGCAGAGTTGCAAAAATTTGTAACAAGCGAACTCTACAAAAAATGGTATGAACAAGCGAAAAAAGAAGTAGCACTAACCTATTCCAGTTGGAAATGCACCACTTATGATGGCTTTAGCAACATCTCGTTAGATGACTTTTCGGAACTATGGGCAACAATTGGCACCAAAAGAGCTGTTTTTGAACGAGCCCAAACTAGTGGTGACATCAACGAACGAGCTTGCGCCAGCCTAGTTTTAGCTTGGGGAGGCATGGGGCTAAGCTTCAACCACAATCTGGCTGCCATCGACAGCTACTTCACCCTGCCAACAACAATTGTAGAACTGGAAAATCTAGAAGCCTACATGGTTGCTGAACTACTTCAATATGTGGAAGAAGTTAATGATGCCACCATTGGCTGGGTCAACGAAAACACCACCAGGGTCAAAGCTTGGACCAATGAATTAAATGACCTCAGGGCATCATGGGAGCGCATTAGTGCCATTATCAACTTGTCGCTCGACTATAAGAAACAATGTGATAGTTGCCGTACCCATCGCTTTAGCAATTTATCGTTCCTGATTGATTTCTTTGTCCAAATTCCAGAGCCGCCAGTAATCGATCTACCTACGCTACCGGATTTCACTTTAGATTTATCAGATCTAAATTTGGGTGCATCAGTGACATTGCCTAATTTCGAGTTTGTACCGATACCGATCAGGCTACCTGTTTTACCGAATGTAGACCTACCCGATGCACCACCTGTTAATTTCGCCGCTGAACTACCTGGATTTGGCTTGGCTTTCAATCTAAAACTACCTGTTGCTCCGAACTTCGATGACTTATTGGCTAGCCTCCGTCTCGATGAATTACTGCCACCACTAGAACTACCAAAACTCCCCTTGGTACCGTTACCTCCTGAACTTTCCCTCGAAGGCTTCCAATTTATTGCTACCCTCGAAGGCTATATCGAAGCACTAACGAAAGCTTTAAGGGTTGTTTGCTTACTGGAAAATGGCTTACTGCCAACGATTCCCGAAATTACACTCAAAGAGCAAATCGAGGCTATGACAGCTAGACCACTGACACCATTATTGCCGATCGACATTCGTGCCGGCATTGGCTTCAAACTGCCTGACTTGCCGACTTTCGAATACTTAAAAGAGGTCAAATTTATTGGCCACACTTATTTCACGATTAGCTTTGACTTGTTTGTGGATGCCCTAGGTGAGCTGGCTGGAGCTTGGAATCAAACTATGGAAGAAATCGTCAATCCGCTCAATAGTGGCGTACAAGACTTAAACAGCGCCTTTAAAGATTTGCTAAAATTCGATTTCGGCACAGAAAATCTAGATAGCCTCGAAATTAAACTTTCACCAACAGAACAACTACTCAAAGACACAGCAATTCCGGTCAATTTGGATTTGAGCAGCTATGATGAGCCAGCCAAAACAGACCGGCTAACAACCACCCATCTTTTCGCTCAAGCTGCCAATGACCAAAACCGGGATAATACGGATAACAACGGCACTTCCGTACCACAACTAGTTACACCCCCAGGGATCTACTTAAACAATGCACTAACAGGCACCGCCGAAAAAGTGATCAAATTTGTA
>CAZXGE010000004.1:9788-17891 GCA_964640445.1 uncultured Candidatus Peribacteria bacterium | reverse complement strand
AATTCCTTCTAGCACCACCATTATCATCACCACTAACAACTCCCAGCTTAGAAGCTAAACAAATTGGCAAATAGTTCGGATCACTACTAGTCAAATCAGCATAATTACAAGCTTCAATTTGCGCGCTGTTTAAACCTTTTTTCAAAACTCCAGAAAACTCCAGCATCACTCTAGTAACCTCGCCTCTTGTTGCTGGTCGATTAAGATCAAGGTTAGCGTCTTTGACAATTGTAACACCAAGATTCTCAGCCAATTTCACATAGCCACGAGCCCAATGACTTCGACCTGATTGCAAAACAGGCTCACCCGCTTTTTCTTGTAAACGAAAAACTCGCGCCGCAATTTTCAGCAACTCAGCAACAGTCACATTATCAGCAGGACCAAATTCACCAGTCAAATTACCATTCGCATCCTTATAACCATCAACCAATTTACGCTTTTTTGCATTACCTACATATTTATTGAACCAATCAGAACCACTAACATCATTAAAATCGCTCTCACCAACAAACTCTTCAAATTCTACCTTATCCACAACCTCCAATTTGACCTGCATACCATTAAGCTCTACAACTTTCCCAAGTTGATCACTAGCCAACAAGAACTCAACATCCTGATCTTGACCAACAAAATCAACTACAATCTTGTCACCATCAACAAAATTAGCTAGCAATAAAATTGCATCGACATCCCCTTTAATTTTAGAAACAAAATCAATTTGCCCCAAGCTCGTTTTCACACGATCACCAGTTTCAAAACCAAGAGTTCTGACCACAGATAAATCTGCACCACTCAAGACCACACCACTAGCATCTATTTCCGTACCACTAAAATTCGGCACTACTTTCTTCAAATCACCAAAAGACAACTTCAACATCTTGGAATGCGACAACACTGGAACTAGATCCTCTTCCACAACCTCCTCGCGAGCCTCCTGCAATGCTTTTCTCTTCGCACGAATCTCCGCTAAGCGAGATACCAGTTCTGCATTAATCAAATCACCAAAATCCTGATTCAACAACTCTTCCAAAGCTTCTTCTTGAGTTAGATCAGCGGTTTGCGCCAAAGCAACCACAGGCTGCAAAACCAAGACTAGAACCAAAGACAAAGCCGTCAAAAACGAAACCCATTTAGACACGAACTTATTCATATACTTAATACTTAAATTATAAATTCAGTAGAGCAAGATGCGACCCAACTTGTAAAGCATAATTTATTGACAGAGACAGCCATTGACTTGGTCTTTTTGCTAAAATCAGGATATAGTCAAAAAAACAAAACACCCCTGACACATGAAGCTATACGCCGAAGTTTATCTCCCCAAACTCAAAACACCATTCCAAAAACCAGCGTTCACCTACGAAATACCCGACTTTTTAGCGAACGAAATCCAAGTTGGCACATTGGTCAAAGTACCTTTCGGTCGCAAAATCGCCATCGCTATTGTTAGAAAAATCAGCAAACAAAAACCGGACTTCACCACTAAGGAGATCGCAGCAATTATCACACCGCAAATCAATCTTAGCGAAAAGACACTAACCCTAATTGATACAATCAGCGACTATTACTATCTCACACCACACATCGTCAGCAATTTATTTTTAAGTAAAAAAATCTTAAACGAAAAACCAGAACCGAAACTAGAAAAAGGCACGGAAAAAATCTGCGACACCAGCTTTATCAAAAATCTAAAAATCAAACCACAAAAACTGCACGAATTAAAAAACGAACAAGCAATTGCACTAACCAATCTCAATTCAAATTGGCAGGACCCGGCAAACCAACAACCACAATTACTAATCGGCCCCACCGGCTCAGGCAAAACCGAAATCTACCTCCATCTACTTAAACAGCTAAATCCGGATGAACAAGCATTAGTACTCGTTCCCGAAATCGCCCTAACTCCACAATTAGCTAGCTATTTCTTAGCCCACTTCCCCGATCAAATTGCCATTTGGCATTCGGAATTAAATGACACCGAAAAAAACAACACTTGGTGGCAAGCCAAACTTGCGCAAAAACAAATCTTCATCGGCTCTCGCTCCAGTCTATTTTTGCCATTTAAAAACTTACATTTAATCATCATCGACGAAGAACACGCCCAAAGCTTCAAGCAAGACCAAACCCCCCGTTACCACGCCCGCACAATCGCTCAATTCATCCAAAAACAAAACCAAATCAAACTACTGATGGGCAGCGCTACCCCTAGTCTCGAAACTTATTTCGCCGCCAAAACAAATCGCATCGGCCTACAAAGATTAAGCAAAAAAATCAACAATGAAACCAAACCAGAAATCAAAATTATCGATCTTAAAGCCGAAACCCGCATCGGCAATTTCAGCCCCTTAAGCGAAGAGCTAAAAACCGAAATCGCGCACACAATCAGTCAAAAAAAACAAGTCATCCTCTTTCTCAATCGACGCGGTTACGCCAGTCAATTACGCTGCTTCGATTGCGGACAAGGCTTCACTTGCAACAACTGCGACATCAACCTTACAGTTCACCGCTTCGGTGCCAAACAAAACAAAGGTCACCTCATGTGTCATCTATGTGGTCAAAAATACGAACTAAAAGCCACTTGCCCAAGTTGCCAAAGCCCCAAGCTCAAAGAACTCGGCGTCGGCACCGAGCAAGTCTTAGCTGAATTAGAAAAGCTATTTCCCGAAGCCCGCCTACTCCGGGCCGACACTGACACCACGAAGAAAAAACACAGCTTCGAACAAATCTACAACCAATTTCTCAACCACGAAGCCGACATTCTCACTGGCACCCAAATGATCAGTAAGGGACTGCACTTCCCACAGGTCGACCTCATCGGCGTCATTATGGCCGATATTGGCCTAGCAATACCCGACTTCCGCGCCAACGAATTAAACTTCCAACTTCTCACCCAAGTTTGTGGACGCGCTGGCCGCAGCCAAGGCAGCCAAGCAAAAATTTTGATCCAAACTCTAAATCCCGAAAACCAAGTCCTAAAAGAAGTAATCAGCCAAGATTTGGACCAATTCTACGACCAAGAATTAGCAGTCAGACAAGCACACAATTTCCCACCTTACACAAAAATTTGCAAAATCACCTTAGTCGAACCCACAGCCGAAAAAGTCCGTAACGAAGCCTCGCGCATCACCAAAATCTTAAGCAACTTGAATGTACGTTTCCTAGCTTCCGAAGCCCTAATTTTCAAAAAAATTCAAAATTACCACTACAATATTTTACTATTTCATAACTCACCGCAAACCATCTTGACCCACCTCAATCTTAAACCGGGCACAAAAATTGACCGCGACCCCAGCGAAACTACATAAACTTTTTGTTGTCAAAATCATCACAAAAAACTAAGATCAAATACAAGAACTCACCCTTTCACAATATGAGCCAGAAAAAAAATCCCCGAACCAGACTGCTTACCGGCATCCAACCAAGTGGATCGCCTCATCTTGGCAATTATTTTGGAGTAATGAAAAAACAAATCGATTATCAAAACGACCAAGATCTTGATTGCTTCTTTTTTATCGCTGATCTACATGCTCTCACAACCGTCCGTGATCCTAAAAAAATGCGCGAAAACAGCCTCAATTTAGTCTTGGATTATTTAGCACTAGGGCTCGATCCCAACAAAGTCACTTTCTACCGTCAAAGCCAAATTCCGCACCATACTGAACTAACTTGGATTTTATCAACAATCAGCCCCATGGGATTACTAGAAAGAGCCCATGCCTACAAAGACGCTACCCAAAAAGGACTAAAAGACGCCACTGTTGGACTCTTCACCTATCCAATCTTAATGGCTGCTGATATTTTGCTATACAGCCCTGAAATTGTCCCCGTCGGCCAAGACCAAAAACAACACATCGAAATCGCCCGCGATATCGCCGAAAAATTCAACCATACTTTTGGCGAAACCTTTACCATACCCAATCCCGAAATCGACAAAAAAACGGCAATCGTACCCGGCACCAACGGCCTCAAAATGAGCAAAAGCTACAACAATACGATCCCCATTTTCGCCGAACCAAATGAGCTCAAAAAAGCCGTCATGTCCATCGAAACCGATTCCACACCACTAGAAGACCCAAAAGATGCAGAAGCTTGCCTAGTTTACCAAATCTATAAATTATTAGCTGACAAAAAAGCCCAAGCCTCAATGAAAGAACGCCTAGAAGCCGGCAATTACGGTTATGGACATGCCAAAACGGAGCTATTTAATCTTTTGGAAAGTCATTTTAGCGAAGCAAGACAAAAAAGAATTGAACTAAGCAAAAATTTGGATTACATTACCGAGGTGTTAAAAATCGGGGAACAAAAAGCCGAGGCGGTAGCCGAGGCAAAAATGGTCGAAGTCAAAGCCAAAATCGGCCTCAACCTCTAAAAAAACTAAATTTCATGGTAAAATATATTTTCGTCACAGGTGGCGTCTGTTCTTCCTTAGGTAAAGGAATAGCCTCAGCGTCCATCGGTGCCCTACTTAAAGCTGCCGGTTTAAAAGTTTTCACGCAAAAATTAGACCCCTATCTCAATGTCGATCCCGGCACAATGAGCCCCTTCCAACACGGAGAAGTTTTCGTCACCAACGATGGCGCCGAAACCGACCTCGACCTTGGCCACTACGAACGATTTATTGATGTGAATTTAACTAAAGACTCAACGCTAACAACTGGGAAAATCTATACTGAAGTTTTAGACAAAGAGCGTAAAGGTGATTTCCTAGGTGGCACAATCCAGATTGTCCCCCATATTACCAACTGTATCAAAGAAAAAATCAAAAGCGCAGCCAGGAAAAATGACTGTGACATTATGTTAGTAGAAATCGGTGGCACAACCGGTGACATCGAAGGTTTACCATTTCTGGAAGCAATTCGTCAGATGCGTCACGAATTAGGCAAAGAAAATACACTATTCGTACACCTGACATTACTACCCTATCTCGGCGGCTCCAAAGAACTAAAAACTAAACCAACACAAGCATCAGTAAGAGAAATGCGCAGCATCGGTATTCAGCCCGACATTATTTTAGCCCGCGCCGACCACCAAATCCCCAAGGAATTACTAGATAAAATCGCACTATTCTGTGATGTCGACCGTGAAGCCGTAATTCCTGCCCCAACCATGAATTCAATTTACGAAGTGCCAATTCATTATTACGAAACGGGCCTTGGTCAAATTATCGTCAAAAAACTAAACCTAGGTAAACTACGCATGAACCTAAAACCCTGGCGCAACTTAAACGAACTAATCCAAACGGCAAAACAAGAAGTAACTATTGCATTAGTTGGAAAATACACTGGGTTAGACGATGCCTATTTAAGCGTAATCGAATCACTGAAAATTGCTTGCTACCACGAAAATCGTAAACTGAAATTAACCTGGGTCAGCGCTGAAAGATTAGAAAAAAACAGCAAACTCGCTTGGGACAAACTTAAAGAAGCAGACGGAATCCTAGTCCCAGGTGGCTTTGGTAATCGCGGCATTGAAGGTAAAATTCTCGCAGCCAAATACGCTCGTGAACAAAAAATCCCCTACCTCGGCATCTGCCTCGGTATGCAACTTATGAGTATCGAACTTGCACGCCAAGTTTTCCAAGACAAAGAAATTACCTCTGAAGAATTCGACGAAGAACGGAAATTATCTCCAGATAAATATATAATCCACTTCCTACCCGGGCAAAGTCACAAGCGCGCTAAAGTTGGTACACTAAGACTAGGTGCTTACGAATGCAAACTCAAAAAAGACAGCAAATTGCATAAATTATTTGGCAAAAATATCGTTTCGGAAAGACACCGTCACCGCTACGAATTTAACAACAAATACCGCTCTGAATTAGAAAAAAATGGGCTGATAATTTCTGGTATCAACGAAGAAAGCAATCTAGTCGAAATGGTCGAAATCGAAAACCATCCATACATGGTTGGTACCCAATCTCATCCAGAATTCTTATCACGCCCACTAAGACCACATCCATTATTTACTGGCTTAATTCAGGCAGCAATTGCTAACCACCGCCCTTGAATTTGAGATACATAAAATCAGTATAAGATTTATTTTTTCCAGAATTAGCCAGGTCTAGTTTCCATTCCCGAGGCATGTCCCTTTCGTTTGCAATCAACCCTTGATGCATAAATTCATGATGTGGCCTACAAAGAGCAACTAAAGAACTATGATTTGGCGAATCTGCAAATCTCACCCTATGGTGGAAATTATCTCTACTTTTATTGCAACCAGGATATTGGCATAGCAATGGCAATTTTCTCTTAACTGCAATTGGGATATGCCTAGTAATTTTAGTTTCGTTATCATTTAAATGATCAAGATTAACATCAACAATGTCACTTTCATCATCATAATTTTCTGCGCAGATTTTTTCTGTTGATATCAAATTCATCAAAAATTTCTGGTTTGACCAATGCTTAGGAAACTTAGCTTTAACAGCCAAAAATTTCCTAACACTTTCCCCACTAAGTGCAATAGTCAACTTAGGCTCCTGTCGGCCCTTACGAATCTCTTTAACCAATACCTGCAAAGCAGCTGTATTCATAGTCTTCAAACGAGAAACCCACTCCAACTCATTTTCGGGAGTCACCAACGTCTGCACCAAACTAACTTTATGAACTCCAACCAAAGCCACCAACCGCATTAAATGCGGCCTATCAAACAATTCCTGATGCAATTTCAATGCCTTACAAATAACTAAATCTGACAATCCACCAAATTTATTTCCGTACTCAAAAATCGATTTAGCATAACCCAAATATATCTTTTGAGCATAAATTTTTGGCAACAAATATAGCAACATGTGCGTCAATTTATGGCGGTCTCTACCCAACTGCACAAATTTAGCATGTAAATCGTCTGACCCTTTTGAAGCTACAGTCACATATCCGCCACCTATATTTTGGGCAACCAATTCCATCTAACAAACTCATTAAAATCTAGTGTATTACTAATAATACAAATCCTAAGAAAGTTGTAAATATTGAGATTTAACCAGATAACAAATTTAAGTAGTTAAATTAAATTTTAAACCTAAATTCCATGGCAATAAAATAAAAACCAATAAAAAATTAAGAATTGACAAAAAATCTGCGCAGAAAAATTTTTAAAAAATCTCTAAAAAACTACAAACAAAATAAATCACAAAATACACAATACTAATTAATCGAAAAAAAGAGCTATTAAGCATATTATTGAGGAAAGTATGACATCCGCCCATCATGAAATATAAATACATCGCCTTAAATTCTGAACAAAAAACACTAGCAGGAACTATCGAAGCCAAAAACGAACAAGAAGCCCGCGATCGTTTAAACAAATTAAGCCTAGCAGTACTCAGTCTAAGCTTGATCAACGAAACAGCAGACACCGAAACTTCCGGTTTTGATCGCTACAATTTCGAAGCCAGAGACAAAGCCAACAAAAAAGTCGTAGGCACAATTAGTGCAGAAAACAAGCTAAACGCACTCAAAAGACTAAAAGAAGAATACGAACTAACAGTTTTTTCACTATATACCAATTCCGACACCCCAGAAGAAATCGCCCAAAGTTTCAACGAAATCCAGAAACTCAATGAACAACTAATAAATCTCAAAACCGCAGAAATAAAAAACCAAGAAAACACCGAAGCAAATTCACAAATCAGCAATGAAAAATTACGCCAAGACTTACAAAAAAAAGCAGAAGAAATCACTTCACAAATAAACATTTTTATCACCAAATTCGAACCCGAACTAAAACCAGAAGAATTAGAATATTTAAAAAGCTCAATCCTCCACATTCAAAAGATCAAAAACACAGAAAATTTAGAAAATCTCGAACGCAGCCTCAAGGAAGTCCTAACCTATATTCAAGAAAAAGAGCTTTTTATCGAATCAAACAAAAACATAGCCGATCAAACAAAAGTCCAACTTGAAACTCAACAATTACTCTCCAGCCTCAAACAACTCAAATTAAACCAAGATATTACTGTCTTGAAATCAGAAAACAGTTTTTTCAAACAACTAAAAGATGCCATTTTTTCTTCCAAACCTGCAATTTCTTCTTTACCACCAGAAATTATTCAACTAGAAAATCAGCTCAATCAACTACACCAAGAAATCTGGGGCTACATCA
>CAZXGE010000004.1:0-9778 GCA_964640445.1 uncultured Candidatus Peribacteria bacterium | reverse complement strand
AAAAACTCAATACCGCAAACAATCACTAAAAGCCTTAAAAATTATCATCAAAAAATGGTGGTTACTAAAAAAAGAAATTGCAATTCACAAAGACTATTTCTTCAACCGAACTGAAGTAATAATCACTTCACCCTTCGAAAAAAATCTACCAGCCCTGAGTACAGGTCTTTTAAGTTTTTATCTCGGCATTTATTTCTGTTTTTATTTCTTAACTAGCAAAAACTTCCGCATCGAATGGCCAGATTTCATGTACATTCACTATACTGCTATCTTAATCTATATAATAATTGGCATCTTCATTGCTCACCTTGCAATTCTTGCCAAAATCTGGCTCAATAAACACAGGATCCCAGGCAGCAATCTAAGCTACGCCTTCGGTATTTTCATCTTTATACTGATCAGTCTAAACTTATAAAAAACCTACCTCAAACAGGCAGCTTAATCAGCTAAATAAAATAAATCCACCATATGTTCCCAATTCTGTTCGAATCATCAATGTTCATTGTCTATAGCTTATGGTTTTTTGTCACTTTAGCCTTCGCCGCCGGTAGTTTTATTTTTTACCAACTCATGCAGCAAAGCAGGTTAAGCATTAGTTTTATCACAAATAATTCACTCAAATTCCTGATCTACAGCTTAGTCATTAGTCGTGTGTTAGCAATCATCAGTAATCCAACTTATTTTTTCCGGACTGATCCAGAAACAGGATTTTCTCTGTTCGGTAGTTTAATCAACTTCATCACTTTTTGGGACAAAGAATTATCATTTTGGGGTGGGCTAATTGGCTTCTTCTTCGTTTTCGTCCGAGAAGCCATGAACGAAAAACAACCTTTTGCCAAATGGGCAGACATCCTCACTATTAGCGTCATTACCGCCATCAGTATCGGTAACATAGGAGCCTATCTAGACGGCATTAATTATGGACGACCAACAATTTTGCCCTGGGGCGTAACTTTCCAAAGTTCATTCGTCAAATACGCAATCGACATTCACCCTACACAAATTTACGCATTTCTCTACAGCTCATTAATCGCCTTATTCCTTTATTTCTTATACAACAAATATCGCGCTCAATACGATGGATTAATCACCTATGTTGGCTTTTTTCTCTTCTCCAGTTTCCGCTTCATCGAAGGCTTTTTCCGCGGTGACGACACAATCACTCTAGCATTCAATAATCCCGATTCTTTACTCAGATTCATCAGAGTTCCTGAACTGATTTTTCTGACAGTAGCCATTTTAAGTTTCCGGCTGATGCGCAAATATCAAGAAAAATATCAAATTCCAGTTTTCAGTTTAATTTCCAACAAAATCAAGCTTTGGCAGCAATTTAGCCAAAAAGTTTGGCAACACAAAATCAAACCATTCCTCAATAACAAGCTGAATAAAAACAAAAGCAGCTAGTGCCAAACTTGTTAATACCAAGCAATAGCACCAGCTGCTAAAATTTTCAGGCTATTTCTATAACTAATATTTCATCGATTCAATTTTGAATTGCACACGACCTTTTGGCGTTATTACAGTAACTTCATCATTAACCTTTCGCTCAAGCAAAGCAGACCCTACAGGTGACTCATTAGAGATTCGGCCTTCCATCGGATCAGCTTCAGTACTACCAACAATCGTATACTCAAAACTTTGACCAGTTTCCAAATCCTTAATTTTAACTTTGGCACCAAGCTGAACAATTGTAGCTTTATTCGATTTAATAATTTCAGCATTTTTAACTTTTTCTTCCAATTCCAAAATTCTACCCTCCAAAAATGCTTGTGCATTTTTGGCTTCTTCATATTCCGCATTTTCTGACAAATCACCAAAAGCTATCGCTTCTTTAATCCGAGCAGCCACCTCTTTGCGTCCCTTAGATTTCAATTCTTTTAACTCCTCAACCATTTTTTCATAACCAGCTTTCGTAATCAAAACTCTTTCTTCCTGATTACGATTACTAACAACTGGACGATCTTCGAAATCATCAAGCTCAGGCTCCATCTCCTCGTCATCATCAGTAGCCACAACTTGGGGCTTGGAAGCAGCTGCATCAAAACCACTATCATCATCATCACTATAGAAATAATCATCATCTCGAAACTGTGCTGCAAACATAGATATAAAGAGTTAAGTTAAATAAAATTTTATAAAAAAATCATGCGTAATACTACCACGGACGGATCTTAACAGAAGTCGGATGTTCACGCAACTTCTGAAGTACTTTGGCCTCGATCTGACGAATCCGTTCGCGAGTTACATTGAATTTCTTACCAACTTCTTCCAATGTGTGCCCAACGCCATCTTTTAGACCAAAACGCAATTCAATAATCTTCCGCTCGCGTGGTGACAAGTACTGCAACATCTCGACAATATTCTCTTTAACCAGCTGTTTATTAGTAGACTGTAATGGTGACAAAGAGTCCACATCTTCAATAAAATCGCCAAGTTTACTATCTTCTTCGGTACCCACAGGTGCCTCTAGAGACACAATATCCTGAGAAATCTTCTTGATATGACGCACTTTTTTGATATCCATATCCATTTCAGCCGCCAATTCTTCCAACAAAGGCTCACGACCTAGCTCTTGCACCAGACGGCGTTGCGTATGAGTCAATTTATTAATCGTTTCTACCATATGCACCGGAATCCGAATTGTTCGCGCCTGATCAGCAATTGCCCGCGTAATCGCCTGTCGAATCCACCAAGTAGCATAAGTCGAAAACTTAAAGCCACGATCCGGATCAAACTTCTCTACAGCTCTAAACAAACCAATATTACCTTCTTGAATCAAATCCAAAAATGACAACCCACGACCGATATATTTTTTGGCGATACTTACGACTAAACGCAAATTAGCCTCAGCCAATCTTTGCTTAGCATTTTGATCACCTTTGCGAATTGCTTTTGCCAAATCGATTTCTTCACGCGCCGTCAATAAATCCACCTTTCCAATTTCGCATAAATACATCCGAATCGAATCATTGGCAATTTCCGTCAAATCAACATCCTTTTTTGCTTTCGATTTCTGCACTTTTTCCTCTACCTCTGGACCATCATCATCTTCATCATCAACAGATTTTCCACTCTTAATTTTAAAACTTTCCTTCTGATCCACTACCGAAGTTCCTAAATCCAATAACAATTCATAAACTTCGTCCAAAAGCTCCAAATTATCTTCAGCATTAGGAATTGCTGCCGAAATTTCTTGATGAGTTACAAATTTCTGTTCCTTACCCTTTTTAATCAAATCCTGAACCGACTGTGGAAAATCTTTAATCCTATCATCCGTGGCATGAGCAATAAATTTTCTCGTTTTAGCCATTTAGTTAACTTAAAAATTAGTTAAGCGATACTAAGGTATTATACTGAACCAAAAGCTCATTAAGCCTTGACTGATCACCAGATGCTTCTGCATCTGCGATACTTCGCCTGACCGCATCCATTTGTTGCTTTTTATATGTCGACACCATCCTTTCCAATAAAAGCTTAACTTCAGAAGTTAATTGAGCGGCGGTATTTAGCTGTATATCTTTGCCCTCCAAGTATAAGGCAATATAATCCAAGCGCTTAGAAGCCGATGGCGAGAGTACACCCTCATCAACGCGATCACCATTATATTGAGCCGCAAAGAGATTGTAAACATCATTTAAACTAAAGACGAAAGCAAACTTCTGCACCAATGGCCAAATTTCTGACAATATTTCACGCCGAGCCCACAAATAACCCCAAAACAACTCCTCAGTCGTCAAACTACTAGCAAAATCTTTACCGCCAACCTTAGCTGCATCAGTCCCAGCCTTTGGTACTATGTGCTTTCTACTTCGCTCCAAACGCTGCAACTCTTCATACAACACCTTAGGCTCTGTTCTTAAAAATTGACTAAATTTACGCACAATCAAATCACGCTTCATCACCGACGGCGTCACCCAAACCAGTGGCCCATAACGCTCCAAGAAACTAGACAAAAAACCAATATCCTCCCTTTCCACGTTAGTTAACGGCATAAATTCCCGCTGCCAAATAAAATCAAAAAAATCAACACCCCGAGCCTCGGTAGTTTTCAACAAAAAATCGGCGTCCTCCACAATTGCCTCACCAGCATCTTTATATTTCCCAAAATCAATAAAACGCACATTCAAATCATGTTTAAATGCCAATTCCGCTGCCTTAACCCCAGCATTAAAACCAGCACTATCGTTATCAAAAGCCAAAACAACTGTATCAACAAATCTCTGGAGCAAGCGCACATGCTCTTCAGTCAATGCCGTACCACAACTAGCCACAACATTATGTACACCAGCTTGCCAAAAAGCCATCACATCAAAATACCCCTCCACAATCACAATAAAACCCAATTTCCTTGCCGCTTCTTTCGCTTTATCAAAATTATATAAAATCCGACTTTTATTATAAATCGCACTATCAGCAGAGTTTAAATATTTAGGATTTTGATTTTCTTGCATCGCGCGGCCACCAAAACCAACCACACGACCTTTATCATCAGCAATTGGAATCAACAAACGCCCCCGAAAGCGATCAACAAGCCCCCTACCCAAAGTATCGTCGCTAAGAGCCAAACCAGACGCCAAAATCAGCTTCTCCGACACACCTTCTCGCACCAAACTTTGCCACAAATAGCCACCAGATTTTGGTGCAAAACAAAGACCAAATTCAGTAATCAACTCAGGGCTCAACCCTCTTTTCAGCAAATAATCATAAGCCATTTTCGACTCAACATTATCTTGCTCAAAATACTCACGATAAAGTTCAAAAGCTCGCTTCGTGACCGAAAGCTCGCTATCCGCCAATTCCTTACCCTCACGAGCCTTAACCACATTTTCCGAGCTAAGTTGTGGCAAAACCACATTCGCCTTTTCGGCTAAACGCTTTAATGCTTCCGGGAAATCAATCGCTTCCACCTTTTCCAAAAAAGCAAAAATATCTCCTCCCGAATTACAACCAAAACAGTAAGCAATCCCCTTGTCGGGACTCACAATAAAACTAGGTGATTTTTCGTTATGAAAAGGACAAAGACCCTTGTAGCTCCGACCTGCTTTTTTAAGCTCTACATACTCAGACACCAAGTCCAAAATGCTGATTCGCGATTTAATCTCTTCTTTTATTTCCATCAAAATATACAAACAAGATAGCTAACACGCTCAACATCGCAAAAATAACCACTGCCATAAACAGCTATCTTTCCGTGGACAAAAAATTCAAAGCCAAAAAGGCAAAAAGCGTAGAAACACCAACAAAAAATAAACAAATCTTCCAATTCGACCACCCCAAGCGTTGCAAGCGATGATGCAGATGATTCAAATCACCTTTAAAAGGCGAAACCCCGGATTTAATCCGACGCAAAATCGTCCAAACTGTATCAAAAAACGGCAGCGCCAAAACCAAAACAGCCGTCGCTACTTTCCCACCAGCGTAAACAGACAAAACCGCAAGCATCAAACCCAAAAACATACTCCCTGTATCCCCAATCAACAATTTAAGCTTAGGGACGCTAAAAAACATCAAAACAAGCGCTGAAGCTCCTAGCCCCAACGACAAATAAGCAACACCCGCCTGTGGCAAAGTATGAAAATGTGGCAAAACACTCAAAGCAAATAATGCCAAAAAACCAACCCCCGAAACCCCCAAGCTAAGACCAGGCACACCATCAAGCCAATTTAGCATATTAATAACCAAGACAATCCACACAACCGTTGCTACACCACCACCCAACACTCCCAATTCCAAAAAACCAAAGCCTGGCAAATTAAACCCAAAAATCTGTGACCCACTCAAAACCACAAGCAAAGCCACAAAAACTTGTACAAATAAACGCAAATACGGCGATAGCCCTTTCCGATCATCCCAAAATGAAACTAATGCCAAAATCACTGCACCAATAACCAAGCCCAAAAGTTTCTGATCAAAAGGCAGAAACGATAAAGCAATCAAAAAAAACACCAAAACCAAAATCACTCCAGCACTATATGGCACAGCAGCTCTATTATATCCATATTTCTCCGGTCGATCCATTAGGCCCAACTTTGGGAAATAACGCAAAACCAAGCGTACACAAATTAAGGTGAAAATCACTGAAACCAAAATTACCAACAAATAATCAAGCCAGATCATTTAATTTAAAACTATGAACTTTCATCAAAAAAATCTTAACCAATCTTAAAAAAATGAGCAACAAAAATTCTGCGCAGAATTTTGAAAATGCAAATAATATTATCAAAATAAGAAAAAACCGACTTTTGAATAAGTAAAAATTTAAAATAAAAATAAATTCCAGTTTATAAAAAATTCCCAGTTAAAAATTAATTCAATAAAATTCTGCGCAGAATTTTATCACAACATCAATTTCATTTTCAGTTTAGCACCAGGCAAAGCAAGCACCAAACAAACCAATTTACCATTCAAAATCGCCCCAGAAATTTCACCCTCTACCAAATCGGGCAATTGCAAATTATCAATAAAACGACCGAATTTCAATTCAGCAAACAAATGCTCATCCAACAAAATCACCTTCTGATTTATCTCCCGCCAAAAATCAGTTAAATTCATAAAATAAGATTGATCAACAAAATTACTCAATTTGCCAACCTCAACTTCATCAACCACCTCCGCCAACCCCGACAACGAAATAGCATTCTCAACCCTAAAACAACCAACCCGAGTTCGCCTCAGCGCAGTAAGATAAGCACCGACACCAAGCCTCTCCCCCAAGTCATTCGCCAAAGACCTCACATAAAACCCTTTTCCACAATTAACTCTAATCCGCAAATCTGGCCAAACAAAACTCAAAATCTGCACAGATTTCAACTGCACCAACCTAGGCTTTAGCTCAAAATCAACACCCGTTCGCGCCAATTCATAAGCCCTCTTCCCATTGATCTTAAGCGCCGAAACTTTCGGTGGCAACTGCTCCTTTTCGCCAACAAAATCTGCCAATAATTCTTCCAAATCAGAAATATTAATAACAAAGTCTCGCAGCTGTCGATCATCCAAAACATTGGTCAATTCTCCAGTCAAATCATAACTACTAGACCTAGCCCCAAAACGCACATCAGCAATATACTCTTTATCGCTATCAACTAAATACTGAATCAGCTTAGTCCCCTTTTTAACCGCCACGGGCAAAACACCAGTGGCAAAAGGATCCAGCGTCCCAGCATGGCCAAGACTTTTTTCAGCTAACAATTTCCGCATCTTAAAAATCACATCAAACGAAGTAATTCCTACAGGCTTATCTATATTCAAAAAACAACCAGAAGCTAAACTTGAAGTGATTTCCGAGTTGATCATCTAATTAAGTTCCATTACATAATTTTTATCCGCAAGCTCACGCACTACCGTCCGATCATCCCAAGGCAACAACTTATCACCAAGAGCAATCACAGGCTCCGAGCCTTTACCTGCAAGCAAAATTGTATCACCGGGACCAGCCAAAGACATCGCCAGTTCAATCGCCAATCTTCGATCAACAATTTTATACAACCTATCCCCCTCAGCCCGTTCAATCCCAGCAGCAATTTGCTCAATGATCTCCAATTCATTCTCCTCATAAGGATCATCATTTGTCAAAATCACAATATCGGCCAATTCCGCGGCCACCTTACCCATCTTCGGACGCTTAGCCTTATCACGACCACCACCTGTACAACCAAAGACCAAAATCAGCTTGGAGTCAGCAGAACCAGCCTCGCCACCCCCAACTGTAAGCCCCCGGAAAATCGTACACAATTTCGCCAACGCATCTTCCGTATGTGCATAATCTACGATCACAGTATATGGCTGATTAATGGCCACCGGCTCATAACGACCCGGCAACGGATGCATAGTTTTCAACCCCTGAGCAATTGTCTGCAAACTAATTCCCTGCGACAAACAAACACTGATCGCTGCCAAACAATTATATACATTAAAATCACCAATCAGCTTAGTCCTAGCCAAAAAATCAACATTCGGTGCCACCACACGAAACTCCGACCCCGATGCTAACAGTGTTAACTCACTACCGACAACCACACCTTTATCCAAACCAAAAGTATATTTCTTATCAGCATTAAACTGATCAAAATAAGCAAACTCGGGATCATCATTATTCAAAACTAAAACTTTTGGCACGCCTCTTTTGCGTCGCATTCCCTGCAAACTACCAATAAATCTAGCCTTAGCCTCCAAATAATTGGCAAAACTACCATGATAATCGAGATGATCCTCGCTAATATTTGTAAACACACCAACATCAAAATTAATACCATACACCCTAGACTGCGTAACGGCATGCGAAGTCACTTCAATCACAGCATGTGTACAGCCCGCTTTCACCATTTCACGCAATAGTTTCTGCACAACAAAAGGTGACTGCGTGGACATTTTCGTTGCATTCTCTTTGAGCTGATTTCCCACCTTCATATTGATCGAACTCAACATCCCCACACGATAACCAGACGCCTCCAACAAATGCGTAAGCACATTACAAGTTGTCGTCTTCCCATTCGTACCTGTTACACCAATCACAATCAAATTTCGCGACGGAAAACGGTAAATCAGTACAGCCAAAATCGCTTTAAGCCTGTGATAGAAAAGCAAAAACGCATTATCATTTCCCAAAAATCTGCGCAGAAAATTTTTCAATTTATTCTAAAATTAATTTTAAATTACCAACTGCCAAACACCCTACACTACTCCGCGAACAAACTCAACATCAGCAAAAATCTGAGCTTTCAAATCAGCAAATGTAGCAAATTTCTTAACATCTCGAATCTTCATCCCAGTCAGAACATGTCCGTTAGCACCATAAACATCATGAGCAAAATCCAGCACATGGATTTCACAAAAAATCGACGCTTTAATCCCATTAGCATCATCAATTGCTTCGGCACCGACGCCATCACCTTTAGGACCAAAATGCATCACTCCCGAATAAGATCTCCTCAAATCAAATCCCGGAAAATCCAATTGCAAATTACAAATAAACACCCCAAAACCAATTTCCTTTCGCAACAATTCAACTAATTTTTCAGACAAAGACAAATTAAGGGTCGGAAAACCAATTTTCCGACCCAATCTTGCCCCAGCAACAACTACTCCAGAAAATTCCGCCAAATTCTTAAACTAAATTTTAATTTAATAAGCCAACTCTGGAGTCAGACTATCACTAAATTTGCGAATTGTCATCCGCATTCCCAATCTAATTTTCGACTCAACACGCTTAGCCTTATAACGAGAAAGCTGTCGCTTAATCTTAGGAATCAAGCGATCCAAAGCATGCGGCAAACTATCGGCAATCACTTCAGCATGACATGTCGCATGAGGCACTGACAAAGTCAAACTCAGCAAAAAACCAGCACCTTCAGAACCAACCATCCTTTTGGCAAAAACACGTCCCAAAACCACTTCCTCCTTCCGCTTCAAACACTGCGCATATTTAACCAATGCACTAAGCTTATGACGCAAAAGCTCCTTCTCCGAAGCAGTAGCTTTTATGTTTTCAAAAGTGAAATTCAACTTCATATTCTGATGATTAAATGCTAACAAGCAATTCTAGCACCTTCCAATCCTGCTGGCAAAAACATTTTAAAAAAACCAATACTACAAAACAAAAACAGCAAACTTTAACCATCAACCCCAAGTCCAGTTGGGCAATTTAATCATTGACAGAAAATCTGCGCAGAAAATTTTTAACTTTTTCAACAAAATTCCCAACTAATTGTGCTAAGGAAGCTCTGAAAAATGATGAAATTCAAGGAAACAAGAAATTTACGACCGAGACGTATTGTCCAGA
>CAZXGE010000003.1:0-19281 GCA_964640445.1 uncultured Candidatus Peribacteria bacterium | reverse complement strand
TACTTCATCAGGATTAGTAACAGCTGGATTAGTTGCAGCAGCATGAAGTGCCACATCGAAAGCTTGCTCAGCAGTACCACCATCAAGAACAGCTAGTACACCAATTTTAGCATTAGAATGCACATAACCACCAACCATAGTACCAGTCAGCAATTTCACACCTTTAAGCTCTACTTTTTCACCCATAGAAATCCCTAAGTCAGAAACCTCACCAGAGAAATCTACGCCTTCGCCTTCAGCTAAAACACGGCTAGCCATTTCCATAGCCTTTTTGCGGAAATCGTCATTACGAGCTACGAAATCTGTTTCACAAGCCAAAGCAACCATTGCTTTCTTACTATCATCACCAACGATAACAACAGCACCTTCGCCTGTAGCACGATCGCTGCGTTCAGCCGCTTTCGCTTCACCTTTCTTACGAAGAATATCGATCGCCGCGTCCATATCACCATTAGCTTCCTCCAAAGCTTTCTTACAAGCAGTGGTAGAAATACCAGTTCGATCTCGCAGTTCTTTAATTTGATCTAAAGTTACCATAAGCTAAATTTTTTTAAGAAATAATTTATTTTTTAAGTGCAGCAGCAAATTCATCGAAATAAAATTCAATAGCTTTAATTGCATCATCATTACCCGGAATCATATAATCAACTAGATCCGGATCAGCATTGGAATCACAAACACCGATCACAGGAATACCTTTCTTACGAGCTTCCAAAACTGCCACACGATCACGAACAGTATCCAAAACCAACAAAGCATCAGGAAGTTTATTCATCGCACTAACACCACCTAGAGCGTCTTCCAACTTTTGAATTTCCTTAGCGAATTGCGATTGTTCTTTTTTCGTATACATACCCATTTCACCAGTTGCTTGCATCTCCTTTAGACGCTTAAGATGACGAATACGCTTAGAAACAGTATCGTAGTTAGTCAATAAGCCAGGGATCCATTTATTTGTTACATAGGGCTGACCTGTACCTTCGGCAGTAGCTTTTACGATCGGAATTGCTTGCTGCTTAGTACTAACAAACAATACAGTTTTACCATCTCGGCTAAGAGTTTTCAGGTAATTCAAGGCATCAACTAAATAAACCATTGTCTGATGCAAATCGAAAACATGAATATTTTCACGAACACTATAAATAAAATCACGCATTTTTGGATTCCATTTCTCACGACTGTGACCGAAATGAACAGCGTGTTTGAGCATGCGCTCTAGAAGCTGATTAGCTTCTTTGACATTTAGTTCCGACATAATTCCTTGGGGTTAACGCCAGCCAGACATCAAGCCTATCATGTTCGTCTTGCCACAAATGTCTAAGGGGGCAAAACCAGGAATAGATAGTCCGTCTAGTAGACACAAGATTGATAAGTAGCGACAATTTAGAGAAAAATCAGCTTTTTTGCAAGTAAAAAAGTGCTAAAATCAAATCAAGAAATTAAACTCCAAAGTCATGACAAACCAAAACCAAGATAGTTTTAAAGAAAAATACAAAAAACATCGAGAAAAATATGATCAAACCACGAGCAAAATCGGCATCTACCTACAAGATCTAGTCTATGGTGGCAATGACGGGATCGTGACCACATTCGCTGTAGTTTCAGGCTCGATCGGCGCCAATCTCGACCCCAAAGTTATTATCATTCTGGGACTCGCCAACCTCATCGGCGACGGCACCTCCATGGGCTTTGGCAACTACCTAGGCATCAAATCCGAATTGGACCACTACCAAAAAGAACTGAAACGAGAATATAGAGAAATCGAAGAAGAACCCGATTGCGAAACCGAAGAAATCCGCGAAATCTACCGACGCAAAGGTTTTACCGGCAACATCCTGGAAGAAATCACCAAAGTCATCACCAGCGACAAAGACCGCTGGGTCGATACAATGATGAAAGAAGAACTAGAATTAACCATCGATCCCAATGCCAAACCCTGGGCCCACGGCTTAACCACATTTTTTTCATTTTTATTCTTCGGTTTCATACCTCTAATACCTTTCGTCTTTGGCCTATTCGAGAAAAAACAATTCCTGGTTTCGATTATCGGAGCATTCATAGCCCTACTTACACTCGGAATTCTACGCTATTTAGTCACAAGAGAACGGGGGATAATCGGTGTACTCGAAATTATTTTTGTCGGTAGCATCTGTGCCGCAGTGGCATATGGAGTCGGCGCATTGTTGGATAGATTGATTTAGGAAAGGAAATGAAACTTAGCTAAATGCTAATTAATCTTAAAATCCTCAATAGAATTAGGCCTTTCGAAATAAACAAAACTAAGAATTTTCAATAAATCATCTGGGATTTCGCGATTAAATTGATAGAGATCATATTGATCATTACTACCAACCACGGCATAGTTATCAAAAATATTATTATACGAAGTAATCATCGCACCCCATTGATTCCCACAAGCATGAGGCATACAACCTTTGCTAACTATATATTTATAGGTAGTATCATTTTTACTCCAAGATAATAGATACGATAGACTAGAAACTTTAAATGAACCAACAAAATCTATTTCTGCAAATTCATCAGGATTTTCCTCAAAATATCGATCAACATTTGTCTTGAACGACCCCTCATTTATCAACTCGTAAGCTGGCTTGTTATAAATTTCAATCTTCTCAACAAAACTCAAATCAGTACTCGAAATATCTGCAAATAATTTTTTCGGTAGAATCTCCCTTGTAACTGCTGGCTCAGACTGCTTAAATTCAGGCTCAACGACCTCCAACAACTGAGGTTTATCGAAATTTCCTGCACCAACTCTTCTAGCTGCTACATTATTAGCTGGTTTCACCAGCGTTTCGGAAGAGTCCAGATCACTAGCCAAAGGCTTTTCTTGCACTATACCCGAATAAGCTTCATTATCACTTTGATCTATTTCATCCTTGCAACCAACCAGAATCAACCCACACACAAGCAAAAAAACAAACAAATACGATTTCAATTTCATATGATTAATTTTGATTTTAATAATTTTCCTCAGTATATCTTCACCATAATTTTGAGCAAGTGAAGATGCGAAGATCATATAAACCAAGCAATACCCTTGACAAAACATTAATAATTTTACAATATAGTAGCTTCTAATTTTTATGAAGTGGATAACAATAATTACATCCCTAAGGGAAATTACATCCGTAGGAAAGAATATAACCCAGGATTATTCTGGAAGACAGCACTAGATAACAAGCGAACCGGATATAATAGAAGAACTGGCTTCATACTTGGAATAAATGACCGAAGCACTAATTTATCTGAGAACCTCCGAACTGGTCAAATAAATTTTAGAAACTACACTCTAAATTATGCAGCTGCAGCTGCTAAAGGTTTCAAAGAACTGCCAGCTGAAGAATTAGAGAATCAACATAACTGTGACATTCTTGCGATTGCTAAATATACCAAAGGCTGCGTCTTAGCACTCTTAGATGGAGTAGGAAACTTGCAATCAACTCAAATTCATTGTGAAAATCTTGCAAATGCGGTTATTGATCCAAAATTTGATTTCGAAGCGAGAACAGATGCTGATTTTGAAAATTCTAGAATAGAAGCAGATACCTGTGCTTGTATTTCTATGGTTCAAATCTCAGATAAATTACAATTAAGTGAAACACATGCCGGGGATACAATAACTATGATATTTAGATATCAGAATAATGAGAATAAATACAATATAGGAATATGCTATCCTATTGACAATATAGCAGGTGAACAATTTGAAAACGGAATTATCGACCATAGTCAATACAATGAACACACAGAAAGAAATTACATTACAAATGGTATAGCAGTTAACGACATTGACGCAGAAATCAATTTTGAAAATAGACCCATGTATCCGGGCCTAAGACCCCCCTCCAAAAACCAAGAGCTGAACCCAAACGACATAGTCTTAATGTGTAGTGATGGCATCTACGATAATTTGACGGAAGAAGAAATCTTGGAGATCGTCAATAAACATCAAGCCCAAGGACCCGAGGCAATCCTCCGAGCGATCTCAGAAGCTCAATACAATCGTGTCACTTTCAAAGCGACAAAAGAGAAGCGAAATGATGGCTACACAAAAAGAGCAAAACAAGACAATGTTAGTGCTATTTGTTTGAGGATCGAGGGAAAAGGAAAAGTAAATAACTAAACTTTAAATAATTTATCAAATGGAAAATATCGGAAATAATAATGACGACAATAGAGATCAAGGTATTCCTGAAGCTGAAGCAGAAGCAACCGAACCAAGCATTGAACAAGCTTTGGATCGAATTTTTCAAATTTCTCCTAATTTTAAAAGACAATTTAAAATCTTTATGATTCAAATAATTGCGAGAAATAAATTAAAAGCTGTAACTAAAGACAGAATCGAAACTATTGACCCAGCATATGCCCAATTTATCTTAAATCTAATCAACAAAGATGGCATTGAACATCTTAGAGCAGCCGAAGCCAATCTAGATTTTGAAAAACTTTTACTCGGGATCCCCATCATAGCAATTACAGCACTTTTGGCAATGAATTCCAATATTGATGCAGCTATACTAACAAGCATATACATTGCAACAATTACTGCCGCTTACAAATTTCACTTTAAGAATTTCAAATTACCTCAATATATACAACTAGGTAAAAATGACATAATCCTAAATTCAAATCCAGACTTAGCACAAATACTTACCGAATTTTACTTACAACTAGAAAAAGCAATTAGAGAGATACAAATGTTAAATGCTTTAAATGCAATAGATCCAACTCATCCAGACATAGCCAACATAAGACGAGCCGTCAGAGATGGTATCAACGAATTTACTATAACCGCTGGAAAAGGAATTATTAAATTAGAAATGGACCAATTTAATAATGCAGCTAATAAAATTAAGAGACAGCAGCCAGGGGTACAAAAAAGCAAAGAACTAATAGAAGCTGAAAGAGAATTAGATGAATTCCTAAATGGTAAACACAGTGGATTTGAAGCTTTAGGCGAAACCACAACAAGCGGTAACAATGGTCCAAAGCAACCCAACACCGACCAGGGAGAAGTAGTAGAAGAATTAGCCGTACCCGTATCCTCCAAAACTTCCCGCTAACTTAGTTTAGTTCAAAACTAATTCTATCTCGGCAACATAGGATTGATTTCGTGAAAAATCTTTTTACATTTCTCTTCTACACCTACTCGACACAGTGAAATACCAAGCCTATCTGGCCCACAAAGCTCCATTGCCGCGCCCCGACAATCATTAGCTGTTTTCAGCTTACGACTACACTGATTTTCAAAATCAGGTGGTAACTTAACGTCTTTCATAAATTCATAATTACGAATCTGGCCACAAACATCATTCTTCGGCTTGGTTTCTTTTGGCTTACCAGTTCCAACTTTAGCCTTAACACCGTCGCCCTGTTTCTTTTGCTTATCATCATTTGATGGCTCAACTGCCTTTGCGGGCGTTTCCGGCACCTCAGTCCAGCCCGACACATCCACTTTAACACATTGACCATCACTCATAGTGTATGTATACGCATTATAACCAACAATCATTTTTTGAACACAAGATTCATTACCTACATAAACACGGAAAGCCTCCATACCATCTTTCGCAGGACAACTAATCAACAACTCTTCGCCTAAATCTACAGTACATCTAGCACCACCACTCGCTACCATAGAACTAATCTTTACAGCATTTTCTTCGCCTTCAAACCGGAATTCGACACTAGTAGTATCACTCATTATCAAAACTAAATTCTTTTCAGCTTTACCATTAGCACAATCAGCTTTAAGCATCTCCATACCAACAAAACCATAACCCTTCAGCATGGCTACATGCTGAGGTATCATAGAATTGATCTGCTCATCTGGACAAAGATCTAATCGCATCTTCAACAATAATTCATTTAAACCATTGTTCTTCTTCAAACTAGCTAGCTCAGAGTACTTATCAAGCTGCCAACCAAGCATTTGTTTAAATTCTTCTGGGCTCAATTTTTTTGGCTCTAACAAGCCATCCATAGTCTCTTGCCAGCCAATCACATCTGCAATTTCAGCTCTAAAAATATATGCGCACAAACCCAACACCGCCAATAATGCTACCCCACCAAATTTCAAATAGTTACCATAACCCAAACCCGGCAACACAATCTCATCTGTATGATCAAACTCAGTACCTGTATCAAACCTATGACCATCAACATCAGCAGCGCCAGACTGAGGCCCAGCCAATTTAACTGCCGCCTGAATTTCCTTTTCCGAAAGTCTTTCAGTAGGATCAGTAGGAATTGAACTACCTATTTTTTCTCGGTAAAGCTCAGCTAATTCTGCAACTTGCGCCTCAGTCAAAACTCCCTCATCTAAAGTTTGCCTACCATCATCATTGTCTTCACACCCAGCCGCCCCTGCCAAATCCAATGTTCTCTTTGGCTCACTCATTTAACAAATCTTTAAATATAAAATTTTCCATACCTTACCATAAAAACAAAACAGGTCAAGAAAATCAGCAAATCGTTCGGGAGGCTCTTTGACAAACCAGCAAAAAAGCATAAACTCAAGGTTATAAACAAACCTAAACACTAAACTATGCCCATACCCAAAGCTTACGAACCACAGGATCACGAAGATAAAATTTACCAAACTTGGGAAACGAAAGGTTATTTCCAAGCCAAAGTAAATCCTGACAAAAAGCCATTCACAATTAGCATGCCACCACCAAATGCCACGGGCGAACTCCATCTTGGCCATGCGACTATGCTGGCCATCGAAGACATCATGATCCGCTCACGACGCATGCAAGGCTACGAAACTCTTTGGCTACCAGGCACAGATCACGCCGCCATTGCCACTCAGAGTAAAGTCGAAGAAATCCTAGCCACATCGGGCATCACTCGCTATGACCTAGGAAGAGATGCCTTTTTACAAAAAGTTCAAGAATTTGTCGAAAACTCCAAATCAACAATCAGAAACCAAATTCGCAAAATGGGCAGCAGCTGCGATTGGTCACGTGAAGGCTATACTTTCAGCGACAAATTAAACAATGCTGTCTCCGAAGTTTTTGTCCGCATGTACAATGATGGCCTAATTTATCGAGGTGGCCGCATCGTCAACTGGGATCCAAAATTGCAAACCACAGTTGCCGACGACGAAGTTGAATACAAAGAAAGCAAAGGCAAATTCTACTACCTCAAATATGGACCCTTCACTATTGGTACCGCCCGTCCCGAAACTAAATTTCTCGATAACATTGTCGTAGTTCACCCTGACGACGAAAGATACAAACAATACCACAACCAAGAACTAACCGTCGACTGGATCCTCGGTCCGATCAAAGCCCGCGTTATTGCTGACCCCTGCATCGATCCCGAATTTGGTACTGGCGTTATGACGATCACACCAGCCCATAGCCTTGTCGATTTCGAATTAGCCCAAAAATACAACCTCGATTCACCAAAAATTATCGACCTAAACGGCAATCTTCTAGAAACTGCTGGTGAATTTGCCGGATTAAATCTCAAAGAAGCACGAACAAAAGTTATCGAAAGATTAACAGAAAAAGGTTTAGTCGAAAAAATCGACGAAAACTACACCAACAATCTCGCCACCAATTACCGTGGCGGTGGACTGATTGAACCACAAATCATGGACCAATGGTTTATTGATGTCAACAAGCCAGTCGTACCATGGAAAGGAGAGAAACATTCTCTAAAAGCGATCATGCTCGATGTGGTCCGCAGCAATGAAATTGAAATCATCCCCAACCGCTTCAACAAAACTTATTTCCACTGGATCGAAAACCTCCGCGACTGGTGTATCAGCCGCCAAATTTGGTGGGGACATAGAATTCCTGCCTGGTACAAGGACAGCGAAATCATCGTCCAAAAAGAACAACCCGGACCAGATTACCGCCAAGATGAAGACACTTTAGACACCTGGTTTTCCTCAGGCCTGTGGACTTTTTCCACACTCGGCTGGCCGGAACAAACCGAAGAGCTCAAATATTTCCATCCAACCTCGGTACTCGAAACAGGCTACGATATTTTATTTTTCTGGGTAGCACGCATGATTCTGATGAGTACCTACGCCCTTGGTGAAGTGCCCTTTAAACAAGTATACCTCCACGGCTTAGTACTAGACAAAAATGGCCAAAAAATGAGTAAATCCAAAGGCAACGGCATCGACCCACTCGACATGATTGCCAAATACGGCACAGATGCCGTACGCCTCAGTTTAGTCATGGGAGCCACACCAGGCAACAATGTTCGTCTTTACGAAGAAAAAATCGCCGGCTTCCGCAATTTCATCAACAAACTTTGGAATTCCGCCCGCTTCACACTATTAACCGTACAAGAAAGCCCAGAAGTCGACTACAAAAACCTAAAATTCCCCACAAATACCCTTGCCGATCGTTGGATCGTAGCTAGACTAGGGGAAACAATCGATAAAGTCACAGAACTAACTTCTGCCCACCAATACTCCGAAGCCGGCACTTTGATCTATGAATTTTTATGGAATGAATATTGCGACTGGTATCTAGAAATCTCCAAAGGCGAAGCCAAAAATCCGCAGCTATTGCTAGCAATCATGCAAACTATCCTCAAACTCCTACACCCATTCACACCATTTGTAACCGAAGCTTTATGGGAAAAACTCGGTAATGGCGAACACCTCATCGCTCAAAGTTGGCCCACCAAAGACAACATGCAAATCGACACCAACGCCACAACAATGATGAATAAAATCATCGAAATTATCTACAAAATCCGCAGCAAACGCACAGAACTCAAATTGGAACCAGCCAAATTCATTAATGCTACGATCTTTGCTGGCAGCGATCTAGAATTGGTGCAACAAAATATCGACATTATCAAACGCCTAGCCCGCATTGGCGAGCTAACAATATTAGCTGAAGGTGAAAAAGTTGCCGATAGCGCCCAAATCGTCCTGGAAAATGGACAACAAATTTTCATTCATCTAGCCGGATTGATTGACTTTGCAGCAGAATTCGCCAAAGTAAACAAAGAAATCACAACCACCGAAAGCCTAATCGAAACTTTAACTAAAAAACTAGAAAATCCGGGCTTCCGCAACAATGCCAAACCAGAAATAATCGCAACAGAAGAAGAAAAACTAGAAGCCCTAAACCAAAAACTCAAAGCTCTCAGAGCTAGTGCCGCAGAGCTAAAACCAGAGTAAATTTACTCCAAAAAAACAAAAACCAAAAATGGACAACACCAACTTAATCATCATCGAAAATCTGTACAAAGAAGGTCGTTTCGCCGAAGCCTACCAAGATATTTTAAAATTCCTCAGCCAAGAACCACAAAACAGCGACGCGCGCAGTTTATACGACAAAATTACCCATAGCATCGCCAAGCAAAACCATGACATTGTCGAAAAACGCCTAGAAGAAATGGCCGACCTGATCGAAACCGGCAACTACGCCGAAGCCATCACCATTGGCGTCAAACTAAAACTATACGAACCCGAAAACAAAAACCTCCTCAAATTAATCGAAGAAGCCACCAAACTTTATAGCCGCACCCAAACCCAACTCAAAACTGCCGCCAAAAACAATTTCGATCAACAAATCAATGACTTCCGCAACAAAAGGGCATACCTGGAAGCTATCAAATTGATCGAAGCTGAATACAAAAAGAAACCCGACCCCATTTTGCTCAAAAAAAATCTCGAACTCAGAACTGAATTTGTTGATTTCAAACTCAGCAACAACGCCAAAGCCATGGAAATCTTACCCACAGAAAAAGTCCTCGATTTCCTCAAAGACCTAAGTAAATTCGCCCCCAATCACCCAGAACTCAAAAAACTACAAAGCAAATTCAACGAACGCCTCCAGAAAAAAAACATCGCCAACAAAGCACAATACCTAGAAGAAGCCAAACGCCAAATCAAAGTCCTATTCTATCAAAAAAAATTCGCCAAAGCCAAACAAGCCACCCTCGAACTTAGCAAAATCGACCCCGAAAACAAATTCGCCAAACGCTATTTCAGCAAATGCCTCAAAGCCATGGAAATCGAAAACCACAAAATTGCACATGAAAAACTAGCAAACTACCTATCTAGCTTCCAACAACTACCCGCCAATATCTCAAACCGCCATTCCAGCTTTGGTGTTTGGAAAAAAGTTCATCAATATCTGCCTTTTCATACCTATCATCAACCTCAACTAAAGAATAGGAGTGAATTCGATTACGAGCTTCTCTAATTTCCTCAGAATGTTTAAACAAATCACCATCTAACAAGTTAGCCTTTTTAGCCATTCTATTCAATTCGAAAAAATCAATATGTCCTCTCTTTTTTATTTTTAGCTTTTTCGTTTTTTTTATTCCACAAATCATCTCTGTATCAGAAATCGGAATAAACTTAGGCTCCAAAGAATAACTTTCTTCAAAGCCAAATAACTTCTCCCTAGAAACCAATCCCTGTTCAATCATTAGGTTAAGCTTATAACTTAGCATAGCCTCAATAATTGACGCTGTAAAAATAATTATCGTCTTATAGACAGAATAAATGGTAGCACCAGGTAGTACATATTTTTCGGAAAGTGAGCTTAGAAAAATAATATATTGCATATTAATAGCAATATTTTCACGCAAAACACTATCATCAATAAAAGCAAACCTCTCTTTCATCAATAAATCCAAATCAAAAAAACGAACCGATTTATGAAATTTTTCCATGCGTACCTCTCAATAATCTATCTAAAGACGGATATCCCATTTCGATAAAATAATCACCAACAGTATCCATATTTTTCTCACCAAAATCCTTACCATAAACCTTCTCAATTTCAGCGATTAATGATTTTTTCTTTTTCATTTTATTCACCATATAACGACAGTTTATTTGTATACTAGATACTACGCCTGTGCCAATATTATATCAAACTAAAAAAGTTAATATTTATTTTAAAAAAATCTCATTAATTTTATCAATTAATTCTCTAATTTTTTCATGATGAAAAACAACCCTCGTTTCCAAATTAATCCCCCTAACTATCAAATCAGCAATAGTAGGTTCATCATAATTAAACATTACACCAGCAAACTCTCCATTTGAGAATGAAAATTGTAACATTCTAGAACAAATTACCCATAAATCATCTCATCCCTTCTTTGGCCAACGCCCACTGTACGTACCGGTACACCTAGTTTTTCAGCGATGAAATTAACATAATTTCGAGCGTTTTCTGGCAATTCAGCGAGAGACCGAGCTGTATTCAAATCCTCAGTCCAACCAGGGAAAGTTTGATAGCGTGGTTTTAATTTAGCCAGCAAGCCCAGATCAGCTGGAGGAATTTCGTAAACTTGACCGGTCGCCTCATCGATATAGTCGACAGCCACATTCAATTCCGGGATTCCGGTCAAAACATCCAACTTTGTTAGATTAAGCTCAGTCAGTGAATTTAGCCAAATACTCGCTCTCACCAAATTCAGATCCAACCAGCCACAGCGTCGTGGACGTCCAGTAGTTGAACCGTATTCCATGCCTCGCTCACGAATTTGTTCGCCTAGTTCATCATGTAACTCTGTGAGAAACGGCCCCTCGCCCACACGGCTAGTATAAGCTTTCACAATCCCAATCGCATCTGTAATCAAACGCGGCGACATCCCACAACCCGTAGCCATACCACCCAGAACAGGATTAGATGAAGTCACAAACGGATAAGTCCCATGATCTACATCCAAGTGCGTGGCATTGGCCCCTTCGAGCAAAACATTTTTACCAGTATCATAATATTTCTTGAGCATTGCCGTTGTATCGGTGATCATAGCTTTAAATTTCGGCAACAACTCCTCCAAATACAATTTCAACTCCGCCTCGACATCAACATTAATCGCATAAAAACGACGATGCATTTCTACATTTCGTCTAAACAATTCGGCAAATCGCTCAGGATCCAACAAGTCACCAACACGAATCCCCACACGCGCTACTTTGTCAGTATATGCAGGCCCAATGCCCTTTTTGGTAGTACCAACCTTATTTGCACCTTTGGCCTCTTCCTGAAGCGCATCAATCTCTTGATGAAAATCAAAAACCAAATGTGCTCGATCCGACAAGAACAAGCGACCTTCCACACTAATATCTGCCGCATTTAGCTTTTCAATTTCTTTCAATAAAGTTGGCAAATGGACAACACAACCATTACTAATTAAACAAACTGCCGTCTTATGCAAAATACCCGATGGCAACAAATGAAAAACAAATTTCTGCTCACCAACCTTAATGGTATGACCAGCGTTGGAACCACCAGTCGAGCGTACAATAACAGCAAAATTTTCCGCTAAAATATCCGTCAATTTACCTTTACCCTCATCACCCCATTGACTACCAACTATGGCGACAACACGACCCAAACTTTTTACATAATCCATGGAATGACTTTAAGTTAAAATTTTTTACAGCATAAGATTAATCAGATTTTTGCAATTACGCAACATTCATGCTAAATTAATTTTGAACTTAACAAACAACACATGTCTACTGAGCTCCACCAACTCATCAAAGATCATCTCCATAAAACACTTTCCAGCACCGACTTTCCCAATCTAGGAGCCAAATATTCAGGCAAAATCCGTGACAACTATTCCAGCAACGGCCAAAGAATTCTAATTGTTACTGACAAATTATCTGCTTTCGATCGCATTATCACCGAAATACCTTTCAAAGGCCAAGTCCTCAATCAATTAGCTCTATTTTGGTTTGAAAAAACAAAAAACATCTGCCCAAATCACGCCATCTCATCACCAGACCCCAATGTCCTGATCGCAACAGAATGCCAAGCTCTACCAATCGAAATGGTTGTTCGTGGCTATATTACAGGGTCTACCTCCACATCTATTTGGCACAATTACCAAAAAGGTGTACGCAATTTTTGCGGGAACGAACTACCTGACGGGATGATGAAAAATCAAAAACTAGCACAACCAATCATCACCCCCTCAACCAAAGCCGAAAAAGGGGACCATGACGAATCAGTATCCAAAGCGGACATCCTCGCCAAAGGCTTAGTTACCGAAGCTGAATTCGACCAAATGGCCGATTACGCAATGAGACTTTACAATTATGGGGTGGAACATTGTGCTAAAAACGGCTTAATTTTCGTTGATACCAAATATGAATTCGGCAAAAACAAAGCAGGTCAAATTGTACTCATTGACGAAATGCACACACCTGACTCCTCGAGATTCTGGCTCAGCGAAACTTACGAAAAACGCCTAGCAGAAGGGCTAGAACCAGACAATATCAACAAAGAATACCTCAGATTATGGCTAGCCAATCAAGGCTACATGGGAGACGGACCAATGCCAGAAATCACCGATGAAGTCCGCGTCGAAACTGCTATTCGCTACATCCAAGCCTACGAACAAATCACAGGCGAAAAATTCAGCCCAGACTTAAGCTCTGATCCTATTGCTCGCATCGAAGCAAACCTAAAAGCACTATAATTACAGCCAACTAATCTAAAACATCATGCAAAATCCACTCCTAGCCATTAGTCCACTAGCCGGACGCTATCAACAAAAACTCACCGACCTAGAAACATATCTTTCCGAGTTTGGCTTAATCAAAATGCGCCTATTTGTTGAAATCAAGTGGTTAATTTACATTTGTAATAAACTAAAACTAACAGGAAGTCGCCCATTAAAACCTGGAGAAGTTGAAAAATTGATGCAAATCCACGCCTACTTCGATGTTAAAGAAGCCGAGCAAGTCAAAGAAATTGAAAAAACCACGAACCATGATGTTAAAGCCATCGAATACTACCTCAAAAACAAACTCGCCGAATTGGAACTAACCGAATTGACCGAGTTGGTTCACTTTGGCTGCACTTCAGAAGATATCAACAATCTTTCCTATGGGCTAATTACTAAAAAGACTCTCGAAAACCAACTAGTACCACAAATCGAAAACCTACTTGCCAATCTGGAAAATCTAGGTCAAAGCACCAAAACGACAAGCATGATGGGGCGAACTCACGGTCAACCGGCTTCCCCCACAACTATGGGTAAAGAAATGATTAATTTTGCAGCTAGAATCAAAAGAAAACTACTACAATTAAAAGAACTTAAAATTGAAGGTAAATTCAATGGTGCCACTGGCAACTTCAATGCCCATCAGGTAACTTATGGTAACATTGATTGGATTAAAGAAAGCCAAAATTTCATTGAAGAACTAGGACTAAAACCCAATTTATTTACAACGCAAATCGAACCCCATGATAGTTTCGTAGAACTATTTGCCAATCTTAGACATTTAAATTATATCGCTCTCGATTTTGCTACCGACATGTGGAGCTATATCAGTCTCAATTATTTCAAACAAATCACAGTTGCTGGCGAAATTGGCTCATCAACAATGCCACACAAAGTCAATCCCATTGATTTTGAAAATGGCGAAGGTAACCTCGAAATCGCCAACGGACTCTTTGAAGTCCTCGAGCGCAGACTAGCACAATCTAGACTACAACGAGATTTATCAGATTCAACAATTCAAAGAAATATCGGCTCGGCCTTGGGCTACACTTTCTTGGGATTAAGTTCGATATTAAAAGGCTTAAGCAAAGTCCAAATCAACGAAGAACAAATCGACAAAGACCTAGATGACAACTGGGCCATCGTTGGTGAGGGGATTCAATCCGTGCTCAGACGCGAGGGCGTAGATTCACCTTACGAAAAACTAAAAGAGCTTACTAGAGGCAAAAAAGTTGACGAAAAAAGCCTAGAAAAGTTCATCGACAAACTAGAAATCAACGATAATGTTAAAATGGAACTCAAAGAAATCAAGCCGAAAAACTATAGTGGTCTTGCCGAACAATTAGTTGAACTCTATTTTAAACAAAATTAATAATATAAATTAAACCTAAAGCACATGATCCTTTCTGATCGCGATATTAAACTGCGCATAAGCAACGGTGAAATAGTTGTTACATCTCCAGAATCCGACCACTACGAAAATATCAATGCCTCTTCTATGGACTTAAGATTGGGTAAATATTTCAAAGTATATCGCCATAGTCACCACGCCATCCTCGATCCAGCCAATCCAGAAGGCTTCAAAGATCTAACGCAACTAATCACTATCGATGAGCCAGGCCAACCTTTCATTGTCCAACCCGGAGAATTTGTCCTAGGTGTCACATTGGAAAAAATCAAAATTGCTGACGATTTAGTCGCCAGAGTCGAAGGACGCAGCTCGCTCGGTAGATTGGGTATTATTGTTCATTCCACAGCAGGCTTTGTTGATGCCGGTTTCGAAGGCACAATCACTCTAGAAATCACTAATATCAATCGCATGCCCGTAGCACTCTATCCTGGTATGCGTGTCTGCCAACTTGCCTTTGAAACTATGAGTTCCAAAGCCGATGTACCATATCACATGAAAAAAACATCAAAATACCAAGGCCAAGTGCTACCACAAGAAAGCATGATCAATATTGACCCAGAATTACGCAAGCACAGGAAAGTAGAACCAAACCTAGAAAACCAAGCGGAAAAAACAGCAAGTGAAATCATCGCATAATAAAGCTAAAAACTAGAATCAAACCATCTTTAAACTCAGTCAATTTCAACTCTGAGTAAGCAACATTCAAAACCAATTGCCAAATAAAAAATCGATTGTGCATAAGTACAATTGAAGCGATAAGAAAGCCAACCCGATCATCTGCAATTAGCATTGATCGGGTCTTTTTTTTCGTATATATTGTGGAAGCTTTCGGGAACAAACACTAGATATAGTGAAACCCGCCAATAATCAATATCAATATATGAATCCACAAACCTTAGAAAATACACCCGGGGAACAACAAACTTACCCCAAGACTTACGGTGGCCTAACTATCAATCGTCATTTCACCAAAATAGGGGAATCACCATTAGATTCCATCGAATACGAAGCTCGTTCTTGTTCAATCAAAAGTCCACAAGGCGAAATCATCTTCGAAATGAAAAACTGCGAAATTCCCAAAAATTGGTCGCAAGTTGCCTCCGACATCATGATTTCTAAATATTTCAGAAAAGCTGGCGTCCCACAACATGACAACCAAGGCAACCCAATTTTGGACCAAAACGGCCAACAAGTTTTAGGCGCAGAACAATCAGCCAAACAAGTCATCAATCGTCTTGCCGGCTGTTGGCGACATTGGGGCGAACGCTATGGCTACTTCCAAAGCGAAATCGATGCCGAAAACTTCCAAGCCGAACTAGAATACATGCTAATCAACCAGTTAGCTGCACCAAATTCACCACAATGGTTCAATACTGGTCTACACTGGAAATACGGTATCAATGGCCCATCTCAAGGTCATTTTTATGTCGATCCTGATACACACACACTAGTAGAAAGCAAAGATGCTTACACACATCCACAACCACATGCTTGCTTCATTCAATCTGTAACTGATGACCTCGTCAACAAGGGGGGGATCATGGATCTCTGGACCAGTGAAGCTAGATTATTCAAATACGGCTCTGGTACAGGCACAAACTATTCCGACATTCGTGGTGACGGTGAACCGCTAAGCGGTGGTGGCTACTCATCTGGCCTAATGTCGTTTCTAAAAATCGGCGACAGCGCAGCTGGAGCCATCAAGTCCGGCGGCACAACCAGAAGAGCTGCTAAAATGGTTTGTCTCAACATTGACCATCCGGATGTTGAAGCATTTATCGACTGGAAACAAGATGAAGAAAAGAAAGTTGCCGCTCTAATTGCAGCAGGCTACGATAGCGATTTCAATGGCGAAGCATACCGCACTGTTTCTGGCCAAAATTCCAACAATTCCATCCGTGTTACGCATGAATTCATGGAAGCAATCCGCCTAGATAAAGACTGGCACCTCCGCTGGCGCAAAGATAATTCAATTTGCAAAACCTTAAAAGCTCGCGATCTTTGGAACAAAATCGCTGAAGCAGCTTGGGTTTGCGCCGATCCAGGAATTCAATTCGACAGCACGATCAATGAATGGCACACCTGTCCTGCTTCCGGCAGAATCAATGCCAGCAATCCTTGTAGCGAATATATGTTCCTAGACGACACTGCTTGTAATTTGGCATCTATCAACCTAATCCATTTCTACAACCAAAAAGACAATACAATCGATCTCAAAAGCTTCGAACATGCTATCCGACTTTGGACAATTGTTTTGGAAATCAGTGTACTAATGGCCCAATACCCTAGCGAACAAATCGCCGAGTTATCTTACCGCTTCCGCACACTTGGGCTTGGTTATGCCAATCTAGGTACAATCCTAATGCTAAGCGGCATTCCTTACGATAGCGAAGAAGCCCGTGCTATCACTGGCGCCATCACCGCCGTCATGACTGGTTATTCATACGCAACAAGCGCCGAAATAGCTGAAGCACTAGGCACTTTCCCAGGCTACCCAGAAAATGCAGAGCACATGCTCAGAGTCATCAGAAATCATCGCAAAGCCGCGTATTTTGCCGCTCCAAGTGAATACGAGAATTTAACAATCGCCCCACTAGGTATCAACCCCCAGTACTGCCCAGAGTATCTACTAGCCGAATCGAAAAAAGCTTGGGACAAAGCCCTAGATCTAGGACAAAGACATGGCTACAGGAATGCTCAAACAACCGTAATTGCCCCAACAGGCACCATCGGTCTACTCATGGATTGTGACACAACTGGCGTTGAACCAGATTTTGCCTTGGTCAAATTCAAAAAACTAGCAGGAGGCGGCCATTTCAAAATCATCAACCAATCAATCGAACCAGCCCTAAAAAATCTAGGCTACGATGAACAAGAACGCAAAGACATTCTCACCTATATCCTAGGCACACTTTCTCTAGAAGTTAGCCCACACATCAACAGAAAATCACTCAAAGAAAAAGGCCTAAGCGATGAAGCCATCAACAAAATTGAAAAACAACTACCAAAAAGCTTCTATATGAAAGAAGCATTCAAAACTTGGATCATCGGCGAAGAAAACCTCAAATCCCTTGGTCTAACATCTGAACAATTAAACGACCCCGCTTTCGATCTATTGGCTAAACTCGGCTTTAATGACGAACAAATCCGCGAAGCGAACTTCGTCATCTGTGGACACATGACAGTAGAAGGCGCTCCACACCTCAAAGACAAACACCTACCAGTATTCGACTGTGCCAACAAATGCGGTGAATTAGGCACTCGTTTCATCCATCACATGGGCCATGTCAAAATGATGGCATCAGCTCAATCATTCATTAGCGGCGCCATCAGCAAAACTATCAATATGCCCAACGAAGTTAGCGTCGAAGACATCAAAGAATGCTACGACGAAAGCTGGAAATTAAGTGTCAAAGCTATGGCCATCTACCGCGACGGCTGCAAACTTTCACAAGCCTTAAATACAAAAAGTGATAGCCAAAAAGAAACACCAAAAGAAAAAGACACCGAACTACTTGCAGCCGAAGAACTACTAAGAGAGTTCGAAAACAAACTGTTCCGTGGTCAAAAACGCCGCCTACCAGTCAAACGACAAGGTATCACCGTCGAATCCAAAATCGGTGGCCAAAAAATCCACTTAAGAACCGGTGAATACGAAGACGGCAGTCTAGGAGAAATCTTCATCGACATGTTCAAAGAAGGCGCCTCCTACAGAAGCCTACTAAATTCCCTTGCCGTAGCCATCTCAGTTGGCCTTCAGTACGGCGTACCACTAGAAAGCTTCGTTGAAAAATTCACTTTCACTCGTTTCGAACCAGCCGGCTTCACCGACCATCCTAATGTCAAAAATGCCACTTCCATCCTCGACTTTATCTTCCGCGTCCTCGGCATGGAATATCTAGGCCGAGAAGATTTCGTTCATGTCAAACCAACTGAAACCAGAAAAGAACAAACAGAAATCTACGAAAAAATCAAAGGACTTAGTACCAAAAAAGAAGCAGAAGCTCAAGAAACTGCAAAAGCTGAAACCAAAACTTTAGATAAAATTGCCGCCGCCATGCAAGCTGAACAAAAAAATCTCTTAAAATCACAAGCAGACGAATCACTAAAATCTCAAACTGACCTAAATGAAACCAATGCCTCAGCTGCCGAAAACCATCTGAAATCAATGATGGGTGACGCACCTGCCTGTAGCGTTTGTGGCCACATCACCGTGCGCAATGCTGCTTGCTATAAGTGTTTAAACTGCGGAAACTCCGAGGGCTGTTCTTAAAAACAAAAACTAATACCAAATCCCAAAAGGGGTCAACTAACTGGATTCATCCAGACTAGTTGGCCCCTTTTGGTTAAGGAAACAAGGAATTTGCGACCGAGACGTATTAACA
>CAZXGE010000002.1:0-20073 GCA_964640445.1 uncultured Candidatus Peribacteria bacterium | reverse complement strand
ACCTGCCCCCAAGCCAAAAGAAGAAGGCTGTGCAACTGTACCAGGCGATATTCAAAATCGCACCAACTTACTTGCAATTGGCATTCTAGTAGCTGGGCTAGGAAGACTTCGCCGCAAAACCGCCGCGTAAGTAGTGCATACAACCACAATTGTCAGCACATCAAATTGTCTCCGGTTGGCGACCTAGTTCTCCAACCCAGCCAGCAGACCGAAGCATACAGCCATGTGCATACGGCTCTATCTTTACCTGCCATACTTACCTCGCTCAGGCCCTAAACCAAGACCGCAACAGAAACTCAAGACCTCGCAATAACTTATCTTAAAAAGCCAGTTTCAATTCAAACAGGAACCGCAGAAAACAAATCACAAAACCCATAATTACAACCGGATAAATCATCCTGTTTACGCGTCAAATATTTTCACTTTACAAACTCTCGATATTTTTCTACATTTTCCCTTGCATAACTAGATACATTCAGCTAAAATTCGTCCGCTTTTCGCACGAAAATGGCTTAAATAAGACTTAATCCGCATACATCGATGTCTAAAGAAGCTGCAATCGAAATGGAAGGAATCATCGTAGAATGTCTCCCCAACGCGGAATTCATTGTCGAAATCAGTCTTCCTGTCCCGGAAGGTGAAGAAGAGTCGGCTCCTGTCGACACTGGCGACAAACCAAGAGTGCGCGCCCATATTTCTGGGAAAATGCGCATGAATTTCATTAAAATCAACCCCGGCGATCGTGTGACTGTAGAATTGTCACCATATGATATGAGTCGTGGAAGAATCACTTATCGTCACAAATTAACATAATCAAACATGAAAGTTAGCCCATCAGTTAGAAAAATGTGTTCGGATTGCAAGATGATCCGTCGTAAAGGCGTATTGCGTAATATCTGTAAGCATCCTAAGCACAAACAAAGACAGGGCTAATTTCTGTCTCAATTGCTTCAATAATTAAAATTATTTAACTCTCACCAATCGTGGCTCGTATAGTCGGCATCAATCTACCGGAAGAAAAAAGAATCGTCATCGCTCTTACTTATATTTATGGTATTGGCAAACAAACTAGCGAACAAATCCTGGATGAAGTTGGGATTGGTCATAGCGTTCGTGCTAAAGATTTGAGCGAGAGTGACACAAATAAACTACAAGAAGTTGTTAGCAGAATCGTTACTGAAGGTGACCTTCGCCGTAAGCTTTCTCTAGACATCAAGCGTCTTCAGGAGATCGGCTCATACCGTGGTTATCGTCATCGTCGTCGTCTACCTGTTCGTGGTCAACGCACTCGTTGTAACTGCCGCACTCGAAAAGGTCACAAGCGCGTAGCTATCGCTGGTAAGAAGAAAGTAGCTAAATAGTTTTAATTAATTTAAGTTTTACACCCTAAGTACCTATGGCTAAAGTCAAAAAACGCAATGTCCAAATGGGACGCGCTTACATCCAATCAACATTCAACAATACTATCGTTACAATCACTGACATGGAAGGTGCAGTTATCGCTGCTGCCAGTGCTGGTGCTTGTGGCTTCAAAGGTGCACGCAAAGCGACTCCTTTTGCAGCTCAAACAACAGCTGAATCTGCTGTTGGTAAAGCCAAAAATTTTGGTGTTGAGAAGGTGCATGTATACATCAAGGGTATTGGCTCAGGAAGAGAACAGGCTATCCGTGGTCTTCAAGCGGGTGGTGTTAATGTAGAATCAGTTACAGATGTCACACCAATCCCACACAATGGCTGCCGCCCAAGGAAAAGCAGACGCGTATAATCAAGCCATTTATCTATTTTACACACTTAAATTAATTAATTATGTCACGATACCGAGGTCCAGCAGTCCGCAAATCTCGCCGCTTTGGTGCCGTTCTTTTTGCTAACGGACAAAGTAAACAAAATGCTTTCAACAAACGTAAATACCCACCTGGTGTTCATGGTCGTAATGCCAACCGCAAACTTTCTGAATTTGGCAAACAACTTCAAGAGAAACAAAAAGCTCGTTTCATGTTCGGTCTAACTGAAAAGCAGTTCAGCCGTTATTACGAAAAAGCGACACGAAAAACTGGTGAATCTGGTTTGAACTTATTGAAACTACTAGAACAACGCTTAGATAATGCAATTTTCCGTGCTGGTTTCGCTACTACAAGAAATCAAGCTCGTCAAATCTCTAGCCACGGCCTTGTTACAGTTAATGGTCGCCGCATCAATGTACCATCTATGCATCTGAAAGCAGGTGATCTTGTTGAAGTTAGAAGCCGTGTTCAAGGCTCCAAATTATTCGAAGAAGTTAAACAGGCTAAAAAATCGACTGCACCAAAATGGATCAATGCAGATTACGGCAAATTGAAATTCGAAGTTATAGCTGAACCTGATCGTGATGATGTTGAACACTTGATCGATATCCAATTGATCATTGAGTACTACTCTAAATAAAAATTAGTCAGTTATTCTTTATTTCCTATTAACTTACCTTGCCTATGCATCAAATTCAGGCCGAAATCGGTATCCCTAAGATTCAAATTGAGAATCTTGGTGATGGTTGGGCACAAATTGTCGTATCCCCTCTTCCTTCAGGATACGGTACCACTGTTGGTAATGCGCTTCGTCGCGTCCTTTTGTCCTCGTTGCCTGGTGCCGCAGTGACCGGTATAAAAGTCAAAGGTTTGAATTACGAGTATTCGACAATCGAAGGTGCTAAAGATAGCATTCTTGATATTTTATTGAATCTAAAAGGTCTCAAAATTTCCAAGAAAAGCAGTGATCATTCCACATTGGAATTGAAAGTTAGCAAAGGTGGTGTTGTTACAGCCAAAGACATCAAAACAACTAGCGATGTAGAAATCTTAAATCCGGAACTATACATCACAACTCTAGAAGACAAAGCTCAATTAGAAATCGAAATTCGCGTGGAAAAAGGTGTTGGTTACAAGCCAGCTCGCCTAAAAAAAGAAGAAGAAAATTTAGCCGACATGATCTGGACAGATGCATTCTTCTCTCCAGTAAAAAAAGTTAAATACGAAATCGAAGCTACTCGTGTTGGTGAAATGACCAACTTAGATAAACTAATGATGGAAATCGAAACAGATGGCACAATCACTCCTGAAGATGCTCTTCGTTTCTCTTCCAACATTCTTCAATCTTATTTCAATATCTTCAATGTTGAACAAATTGTTGTTGAACCTGAATTTATGAGTGACATGGCACAAATTGCTGCTCGTCAAAAAGAAGAAGATGCCAAAAAACCTGTACAGGAAGCCTATACTCCGATTGAAATCCTTGGATTATCACCAAGAAGCCTTAATGCTTTGATCAATGGTGAGATCGGTTCAATCGAACAATTAACAAAATGTACAGAAAGTAAATTGACAAACTTGCGCGGTTTCGGTAAAAAAGCTCTAACCGAAGTAAGAAATGCGTTAAAAGAACGCGGTCTTGACCTCTCTGAGGAATAATCTACTAATTCGTTACCCTTAAACAGTTACACTCATGCGTCATCGAAGTAAAAAAATCGTTCTCAATACTACTAGAAGAAACCATACGACGGCTATCGTTCGTAATCTTGTTACTGCACTTCTTGAACATGGACGTGTAACAACAACTGCTAAAAAAGCTAAAATCCTTGTTTCAGAAGCTGAAAAACTAATCAGTGGTAGCAAAAAGCGTGATAATGTTCACGCAATTCGTGAAGCAGGCAAAATGATCTACAAAGATGAAGTTGCCAAAAGTTTCTTCCAAACTTACCTACCAACTGTAGAACATGTCACTTCTGGCTTCGTTCGTACCTTCCGCATGGGTTTCCGCTCTGGAGACAATGCTCCAAAAGTTATGGTTGAACTAATCAAACATGGTAATCATGAAAAAAAAGCAGCTAACAAAACTACTGAAGTAGAAGCTACAACAGAAACTAAAAAAACAGCAAAAGCACCTGCAAAGAAAACTGAAGCTGCAAAAACTACTAAAGTGAAAACTACTACAAGCAAAAAAGCTAAATCTACTCAATAATTAAGTTACTTATCTTTATATCATGAAAACCTTCGTTCCCAACTTTAAAACAATCGAGCGCAAATGGTATGTTATTGATGCCGCAAGCCTAAACGTGGGTCGCCTAGCTACAGAAGTAGCCAACATCCTTCGCGGTAAAAACAAAACTATTTTCACTCCTTCACAAGACACTGGTGATTATGTAATCATCATCAACTGTGATCAAACTAAATTTGCCGGGCAAAAAATGGATACTAAACTTTATCGTAAGCACACAGGTTACCTGGGTCATTTGCGTGAAGCAACAGCTCGTCAAGTGCACACAAAAAATCCAACAAAAATTCTTTTCCAAGCTATCGCTGGTATGATTCCTAGAAATCGTCTTAAAAAAGATATTCTAGCTAAATTACACCTTTATGCTGGTAGCGAACATCCTCATGTTGGTCAGCAACCTGAAACTCTTACATTCTAATTTTGATGCTAATGACTCCTAGTGGTAAATATATCTACGCCAACGGCAAACGCAAATCGGCTGTAGCTCGTGTACGCGTTTACGAACAAGGTACAGGCGACATCTTCGTTAATGAAGAAAAAGCTTTTGACTGGTGTGACACCAAAGAAGAATACGAGAAACTAATCTCTCCTCTTAAATTGACAGGTCAATCAGGCAAATTCACAATCACAATCAAAGTTATTGGTGGTGGTAAAGTTGCTCAATCTGAAGCTTGCCGTCATGGTATCGCTAAAGCAATCCAAGAAATGGATACGGCTCTACGCACAACTTTGAAAAAAGCCGGCTACCTCACACGCGACTCTCGTGTTAAAGAGCGCAAAAAATTCGGTCTCAAACGAGCTCGTCGTGCTGAACAATTCTCTAAACGTTAAGAAATTAACTTGGAGCATAAACATCAAATTGAACTTAAAAGCCCCCAGTACTGGGGGCTTTTAAGTATTTGGCAAAAGTGAATTTAGAGTATATAGTGATTTTTGTTAAAATCACTATAGCCCCAGTAAAAGATGCGCTTTGATATAATCACTCTATTCCCCAATCTTTGTAGTGGCTATTTGAGTGATAGTATTCTCAAAAGAGCTATTAGTGAAGAAAAGATAACAGTGAAATTTTGGCAACTCAGAGATTTTAGTGATGATCAAAAACATTTCAAAGTCGATGACACACCTTATGGCGGTGGGGCCGGCATGGTCATAAGACCACAGCCTTTATACAATGCAATTACAGCTGTAAAAAAGGAAAATAGCGGTAAAGTGATTTATCTCAGCCCACAAGGGCAAACTTTAAATCAACAAAAAGTTAAAGAACTAAGTGAAGCCAACCAAGATTTGATTTTATTAGCAGGTCGCTATGAAGGAATTGATGAAAGAATCAAAACCTTATTGATTGATGAAGAAATTTCTATTGGCGACTATGTTTTAACTGGTGGCGAATTACCAGCATTGATTCTCGTCGATGCAATTAGCCGATTGCTACCAGGTGTACTTGGCAAAGATGAATCAAGCCATCAGGATTCCTTTTCAGAAAGCTATGGTGGCAAAAAAGAACATCCACATTACACTAGACCTGCCGAGTTTATGGGTCTAAAAGTACCAGAAGTACTAATTTCTGGAGATCATGCCAAAATTGCCAAGTGGCGGCATGACAACCTTCAATAAAAATCCCCGAGGATTTTTTCTAAAAATAATTTTATTACTAAGTTATCTAAGTTAAAAAATCACTATAAACCAAAAAAAATAAAAACTAATAACAATCAACCATCAACAAAGTTAGTTGGCCTAAGCAGCAAAGCTGCTGAGGCTTTACTGGCAAAATTCGGGCCTAATACTATTGAACAAGCCAAATCAGAATCTTTAGTTAAAAAGGTACTCAAAGAGTACCTTGATCCAATGATATTTTTGCTAATTATTGCCTCCGTTTTCGCGATCATTAATAACGAATTAGCAGATGGCATTGTCATTTTAACTATCGTTCTTCTAAACGGTATAGTTAGTTTCTTTCAACAGTTTCGTGCCGAAAAAGCACTACAAGCACTCAACAAGCTAGTCAGCAAAGAAGCTAAAGTAATTCGCGATGAAAAACCCCAATTAATTGCAACTCAAGATTTAGTCCCAGGCGATTTAGTACTACTGGAAAGTGGCGATCTAATTCCAGCTGATGGCGAACTTGTAGAAGTAAATTCACTATTAACTCAGGAAAGTTCATTAACCGGTGAATCAGCCACAATAACAAAAAATCTTGGGGACAAAGTATACTTAGGGACAACAGTGAATTATGGTTTTGGCAAATTCACTATTCAAAAAACCGGTAGCAACACAGAATTCGGCAAAATTGCCAAATTAACAAACGAAGTAAAGACATCATTAAGTCCCCTACAAAAAGAATTAAAACTGATTGGTAAAGTGATTTTTTATTTAGCTTTAGTAATTGGCACCGGACTATTTTTACATATTTATTTTTCCGATCAAAAAACACTAGTCGAAGCTTTATTATTTGCCAGTTCAGTTGCCGTAGCAGCAGTTCCCGAAGGTCTACCTACTTTAATTACAATCACTTTAGCACTAAGCATGCAAAAACTAGCTCAATCAGGTGCTATTATTAAGCAATTAACAGCAACAGAAACATTAGGATCAGTAGCTACTATTATCACTGATAAAACAGGCACACTGACCAAAAATGAAATGACAGTTACGGAAATCCAAGGCCTAAAGTACAAATACGAAGTTACTGGAACAGGCTACAACCCCGATGGCGGAATTTACTTAGAAAACATTATGGCTCCCAATATAGTCGAGCTAAATTTCATAGCTCTCATTTCCCACTTTTGCGTTTCCACAAAGATAAATGAAAATCAAGTTTTGGGTGACCCTACCGAAGCAGCATTAATCATTCTAAGCCAAAAAATCATCAATCAATTTAAATTAGATAAAAATTATCTAAAAAATTTCACTATTAAAAAAGTTATCCCGTTCGACAGCAATCGAAAATGCATGACCGTTCTAGTCCAAAATTTAGAAAGCAAAACTCCAGAATATTTAGAGCTAACAAAAGGAGCACCTGAAGTTATTCTTAAAAAATGCAATTTAAGTGAAAAAGAGCAAGAAAGTTTAAATAAAAAAAACAATAACTTAGCCGCAACTGGACTAAGAGTAATCGCCTTAGCTACTAAAGTTACGCAAAAAGAACATATCAGTGAAAATAATTTAGAATTTCTAGGGCTAGTCGCAATCAAAGATCCGCTCCGACCAGAAATACCAAATGTGATCCAGCAAGCCAAACAAGCAGGTATTCAAATAATTGTTGCCACCGGTGATAATCCAATTACTGCCAAAACTATTGGCCAAAATGCCGGTATCATCAATGACTCAACACCAATTCTCACGAACGAAGACTTGGATAAAATGTCAGAAGCTAAACTAAAGAGCTTAATTATCAGCAAATCCAATTTAATATTTGCCCGCGTTAGTGCCGAAAACAAATTAAGACTTGTAAATAGCGCAAAATCTAATCAACAAATCGTAGCTGTAACTGGTGATGGCGTTAATGATGCACCCGCAATCAAACAGGCAGACATTGGCATTGCCATGGGCATCACAGGCACTGACGTCAGTAAAGAAGCAGCAAAAATGATCCTAGCTGATGACAATTTTGCCACAATCATCAAAGCTGTAATGTTTGGCAGAGTGATTTTTAACAATCTCAAAAAGCTTGTTTTATATTTAATGTCCAGCAATATCGGTGAATTAACCGTTATCATTCTAGCAATCGTCTTCAACTTACCGATGCCCTTAACAGCTATCTTGATTTTATTAATCAATGTGGTAACCGATGCCCCACCTGCTTTAGCACTAGCTTTCGATCAGTCCAATGATGAGAAATTATTAACTGAAAAACCTAGAGACCCTAATAATCATATTCTCAATAGTGAGTTTATTAGACACACTTTATCACTTGGATGTTTTATCGGCTTAATTACACTTGGAGCATTCTTATCTGTCTTAATCACCAATGGTTGGCAATATGGCGATACTCCCACCCCAGAACTTTTAACTAAAGCCACCACAACAGCATTTGCCACTCTGACACTCACTCAATTTTTCAATGCCATTATCATTAGCAATCTTAATCGTTCCATCTTCAAATTCCCCATTAGACAAAAACTACGTTTAATAAACATCAATCTACTAACTATGCTATTTGTTTTCATCCTAACAATAGTACCACAAACTCAAGAAATATTTGGTTTAACAGCATTAAGCGGCAAACTCTGGTTAACATGTATCCTCTTTAGCAGTATCCTAATCCCTCTAAACGAAATCTACGTGCGACTATTTCCTAATCAAAATAGCTAAAGTGAATCCAGAATCAAGCAATCAGCAAATTGATTTATACTCAGAACTAATCAAATTAATTGCCAAACAAAAAGGCTACATTCGAGTTAAAATCATCCCCCAAAGTGCAAAAAACGAAATCCGCGCAATCATGGCCGACGATACTATTAAAATCAGTATTCAGAAACCGCCTGAAAAAAACAAAGCTAACGAAGAACTAGTTGCTTTCTTAAGCAAACTATTAAAAACTAAACAGAGTGAAATCAAAATAATCAGTGGCTTCACCGACACCACAAAATTAATTCGCATTAACCAAGAAACAATTGACAATTAAAGCTAAAAAGAGCCTCGGACAAAACTTTCTGCAAGACAATACAATATTAAACAAGATTATAGCTGCGGGCGATGTTAATTCCGAAGATAAAGTAATTGAAATCGGCCCGGGACTTGGTGCGTTAACCGAGCTACTATTAGCTCAAGATTGCGATTTAACAGCAATTGAACTAGATGACAGACTAATTCCCATTTTAAACAAGAAATTCGCAAATAGAGGCAATTTTGAGCTTCTCCACATGAATGCACTCGACTATATTCCACCGAACGAACCATATAAAGTGATAGCAAACATCCCCTATTACATCACTTCACCTCTAATTAATCACTTTCTCAGCAAACAAAGTCTAAAAAATCAACAACTGCCTGAAACTATAGTGATTTTAATCCAAAAAGAAGTAGCCGAAAAAATTTGCTCTGAAAAAAGCAGCGTAATTTCACTTATGGTCAAATTATTTGGTGATGTTGAATTAGTGACAAAAGTTCCTGCAAAAGCATTTAAACCAGCTCCCAAAGTTGATTCAGCGGTCATCAAAATTAGCAACATCAAAGATCCAAAGCTAGCTCAGCTAGAAGATTTTTTCCGTCTCACCAAAGCTTGCTTTCTAAATCCAAGAAAAACCATAAAAAACAACTTACAACACTATCAAACTCTAAAAGCCAAAGAAATTAACCCTGATAAAATTTTCAATCAGCTTGGTATAAATCCTATTCAACGACCGGAAACTTTAAGTTTAGCTGACTGGCTCAATTTACATAAACTGATCAACCTGCCTTAAATTTTCTATATAGCACATCAGCACGCACCTGAACTTTTTGGGTTTTCCAATTCAAACACCACTCTTGCGGAGGATTAATTTCATTATCAATCAAGCCATGATGCGCAAATTCATGATGACAATGACATAAAGGAACGATCGATTCATGACTACCTCCTTCGCTAAATCTTTGACGATGATGTTTCTCTCTAGCATCTTTATTACAACCAGGATAAACACATTGCCTGCTAAGCTTCTTACTAATTCTAACTGGAATATAACGCTTATTTTTCTCAACATTTTCCTCGGGGATTTTCCCCTGATAATCATTCAACTTATTTTGATCGATCTCACCTAAAACTGATTCCAAAACAAACTCTGACGAGAAATAATCCGGAAACTTAAGCTTAAACTCGTTAAACAACTCATACAACTTAGTATCTGGTTGAATACAAATAAAAATTGGTTGATCGACTCTGCCTTTACGAATCTCTTTAGTAAGAGCTTGCAATGCACTTTTACTCATTGTGCGCATCCTCTTAACCCAAAGCTCCTCGGTATCAGGTGTCACCAAGGAAGCAACCAAATCAACTTTATGAACACCTACAATTTCAACTGACTGAGCCAACAAAGAATTATCAGGAATTTTCTTAGACAAATTTAACGTTTTCCTTACTACACCATCTGATAAACCACCAAAACGATTTGCGTACTCAAAAATTGAACTTGCATACTTTCTATAAATTTTCGATCTATAAATTTCTGGCAAAATTGCCAGTAATTTATGTGTCAAAATATGTCTCGACCTGCCAATTTCCATAAATTCATTATGCAGATCCTGCGCTACTCCAGTTTTCATAAAGCTCATTATCCATTTAAGTAAATCACATACTACCATAAAAAAGCACAGATAAAAGAGCTTTAATAAGCCATAACATTAAAATTTATTTTAAAAAATTGAATAAATCATTTTAACCTTTAGCTAGTGAGCAAAAGCTCACCATGAGAAGCCATTGACAAAAAAACCCAAAAAATCCTCGAGGATTTTTTCACTCTTAATATTCACAACTGAATCACTATCTAGCCTTTTTTAAATCCTCTTTCATTGCCAGCACAGCATTCTTTGTTGCCTCACGATAAGACAAATCAGTTGCAGTCTCATATGCATAGATAATTCCACGAGAAGAATTCACGATTGCACCCAAACCATCCTCATCAAAAATACCCTTAAGATCTTGGGCTTGGCCTCCTTGAGCACCATAACCAGGCACCAAAAAAATTGTATTTGGCATAATGCCTCGTAGCTTCACTAAATCTTTTGGATATGTAGCCCCACAAACTGCCCCCACAAAACTATAATTACTTTCCCCCAAATCATCAGCGCCCCAGGAATCAACAAAATTAGCTATATATTCAAAATTCCTGACTGAATCTTCTGTAATACGATCTTGGAAATCACCCGAACTTGGATTCGAAGTCTTAACTAAAACAAATATCCCCTTATCAAACTCTCTACAAACATTCAAAAACGGCTTAATACCGTCATAACCTAAATATGGGGTCACGGTTAAAGCATCAATATGATGAACAAATTCACTATTACCAAATAACTCAGTCTTTCCTAAATAGGCATTAGCGTATGCTTCAGCCGTAGAATCTATATCATTTCTTTTCCCATCAGCTATAACTAATAAACCAAGCTCCTTAGCATACTGACAAAGTTCACTGAATGCTTTCATCCCCGGCAATCCATACTGTTCAAAATATGCCAACTGTAATTTCACTACTGGGGCATGATCTACAACTTCTTCAAAAATTGCTCGACCAAATTCACTTATAGCCACTCCCGCTGCTTCTAAAGTAAACCCATGTTCATCATTAGCTTTCTTCACAATTTCCGCTGGTATCCATGATAAAACCGGATCAAAGCCTACACAAATCGCCGAACCTTTAATTTTAATTGCATTATTCAATCTATCAGCAAAATTCATAATCGGTTTAGTTTAAAGAATTTAAAAAATCAGCAATTTGAGCAACACCAGCCTCATTAATCATACCAACTTCTTTGGCATAATTAGCAATGTCAGCAAAAGTCAAAACACTAGCATATGATAATTGTGCCTCTTCCATTTTCGCTTTCATCTTAGTTAAATCATAGGATGTAATAGCTAAAACACCTACCACATCAGCACTTCCCTCTCTACGCAATGCTTCAGCTGAATTTATAGAACTACCACCTGTTGAAAAATGATCCTCAACCAATAACACGCGCTTACCAGTCTCCAAATGACCCTCTACCTGCTTGCCTGCACCATGAGCCTTAGGCTCTGAACGAACATAACACAACGGCTTAGCCAATCTATCAGCCAAAATACTAGCCCATGGAATACCAGCAGTAGCAGTGCCAGCAATATAATCATATTCACCAAACTCGCTTGCCTTAGAAATCAGTGCTTCAACAACTGCATTACGATAATTATTAAACCCAATTAACAAGCGATTATCACAATAAACAGGTGATTTAATTCCTGATGTCCAAGTAAATAAATCAACCAAATTAATTTTCACTGCTCCACTATCTACAAGCGCTTTAGCAATTTGCATTTTGTCTGAATTCATATAGTGATTTATATAAAATGATTAATTAAAAAGCAGGTCTAATCTGACTCCCATGAGTTCCATAATTAACACTTCCCCGATCGAAAACCAAATTACCATTTACAAAAGTATAAACAACCTTACCTACAAATTTTCTCCCAACATAATTAGACCAACCACACTTAGTAGCAACCATATCTTTTGTATATACATATTCATCAAGGGGATCAATTATTGCTAGATCAGCAAAATTACCTTCAGTCACCAATCCTCTCTTAGCAACACCAAAAATCTTAGCAGGATTAAATGACATCAACTCAACAAGTCGATTAATCGTAAGCCGCCCCTCGCTTACAGCAGTCAGCATCAACGGTAATGACTCCTGCACACCTGGCATTCCCGAATGTGCTTGCCAATAATCAACCTCTTTCGTCTCAGGTAAATGCGGTGCATGGTCAGTAGCGACCATATCTACACCATACAAGCCAATACCATCAAACCAGAGAGCAGCAACATCGTCAGCTGAACGAATCGGTGGATTAACTCTAAGATAGTTACCAAATTTCAAATAATCATCCGTATTAAAATACAAATGATGCGGACAAACTTCACAACTCAAATTACTATAACCTCTTCTTTTCGCGTTTTTAACCAACAATAGCTCCTCTTTTGTACTCATATGAGCAATATGCAAACGAACATTTTTCGCTTCACCAAGCTCAATAGCCATTTGAGTAGCCGCGGCGGCAACCTCATTATTTCTAATAACACTATGAATAGCCGGATCATGCACTTCTCTAAACTTTTCCATATTCTCATTAATCAACCTTTCGCTTTCAGCATGAACAACAATTTGCATTTTCAAATCAAAAATCTGTTTCAATGCCTCCAAACGATCAACCAATAAATCACCAGTCGAACTACCCATATAAATTTTAATCCCCATTACATCTTCTTTCATTGCTAACAGCTCATCGTTATTCGTAGGTGTCGCCCCAGCAAATACACCAAAATTACACAAACTTTTAGCTTTAGCCGCATCAAGTTTCAAAGCCAAAGCTTCACGACTAGTCGTAGCGGGATTAGTGTTTGGCATATCAAAAACCGTTGTAACACCACCTTTCACAGCTGCCAAACTTCCCGATGCCCAGTCTTCTTTTTCCAAAAAACCCGGATCTCTAAAGTGTACATGCGGATCTATAACACCAGGCAAAATTAATTTCCCACGACAATCAATCAGTTCCGCCCCATCAACATTTAAATCATGACCAATTTTTTCAATAAAATCACCAACTACCAACAGATCCAAATTCTTAGTCGAATCCGGAGTCACAATCATACCACCTTTCAGCAAATATCTATTCATATTTTATTTAAGTAAGCCATAAATTAATGCCATCCTCACCGCTAAGCCATTAACTGGCTGCTCAAAGTACTTAGAATTCAAAAGTTGATCACAATCAGTAGTGATTTCATCTATTCTTGGTAAGGGATGCATTAGTATTCCTTTCGGAAATAAGTCCTCAACCAAATCTCGCTTAATCACATAAACACCTTTATAGCGCAAATACTCCGCTGCGGTAGCAAAGCGCTCTTGCTGAATTCTAGTCATATAAACTACATCTGCCTCCTTAATCGCATCCAATTTCTCACTAATAGTATATTTCAAGCCATATTGATCCAACCAATCCAGATAAATTTTCGGCATCTGCAAGGATTCCGGAGCTACAAAAACAAATTCAACATTTTTACTAAAACGAAATGGCTTAATCAAAGAATGAACCGTTCGACCATTTTTCAAATCACCAACCAAAGCAATCTTCAAATTGTCCAATCGTCCAAAATGTCGATAGACTGTAAATACATCTAGCAGCGCTTGAGTCGGGTGCTCATGAGGGCCATCCCCACAGTTAATAACAGGCACAGTCGAACCTTTAGCTAATTCCGCAACTGAAAACGGCTCAGGATGTCGCATTGCAATTATGTTAGCATAAGAAGCAACCATCTTCCCTGTATCAAAAAAAGTCTCGCCTTTTTTGAGAGAGGTAGTAGCCGAATCACGAACAGACACAACACTACCGCCCAATCTTAGCATCGCCGTCTCAGTAGACATAGAAGTTCTAGTCGATGGCTCGAAAAATAAAGATGCCAAAACAAATCCTTTCAAATCCTCAGTAGACTGCCGCTTTTCACAAATCGGCAAAAACTTAGCCGCCAATTCAAAAATCAATTGCAAATCCTTCTCTGTCACTTGCTCAATCTCTAGCAAATTCTGGAAGGAAAACATCAATTAGCTTATTTAAACATACATTTTTCAAATAAGATTCTACATTTACTTTTTTTGAAGCACAACATTTTTTAATTTCCCTTGTCTAAATTAGGAATTCTTGGTAATAATTGGCGAAATAGTGAACCACAAATCATCATGACAAAAGCTCAACTCATCCTCAAAGATGGTACTACCCTAACTGGTACTGGCTTTGGTTATTTAGACGAAGTCATTAGCGGTGAAGTAGTTTTCAATACAGGCATGGTTGGCTACCCAGAAAGCCTAACAGACCCGTCGTATCGAGGTCAAATTTTAGTAATTACTTTCCCGCTTGTTGGCAACTACGGCGTACCAGCACCGGAAATGATTGCTAATTTAATTCAAAACTTTGAAAGCAATGAAGTACAAATCAAAGGCTTGATAGTTAGTGACTACTCTTGGAGCTATAACCACCATGAAGCAAAAAAATCATTAAGTGACTGGCTAAAAGAACACAAAGTACCAGGCATTAGTGGTATCGACACTCGCATGCTAACTAAACTTCTTCGTGATGGTGGATCTCAATTAGGGCAAATTGTTCCAGACGGTCTAAATCCGGTTCCAACTTCAGAACTATACGACCCCAACCAAGTCAACCTACTAGACGAAGTTTCCATCAAGGAACCAATAACCTACAACCCAACTGGCACAAAGACAATGTTGGCCGTAGATTGTGGCATGAAAGACAACATCATTCGCTCACTAATCAAACGCAACATTAAAGTTATCCGCGTACCTTGGAACTACCCATTCATGGACTCTGAACTCGAATTCGATGCCGTATTCCTTTCCAATGGCCCTGGAGATCCTGAAGTATTAGCCAAAACAACCCTCCTTGAGCAAATCAAAAAAGCCATGGATAAAAAGCTGCCAGTACTAGGAATTTGTCTAGGCAACCAACTAATTGCTTTAGCTAGCGGTGCCAAAACTTACAAACTACCATTCGGACATCGTGGCCAAAACCAACCATGTATCGACACTAAAACTGAAAAGTGCTACATGACTAGTCAAAATCACGGCTATGCCGTCGATGAAAAAACACTAGGTCCCGACTGGGAAGTCTGGTTCAGAAACGGTAATGATAACTCAATTGAAGGTATCCGTCACAAAACACTACCATTCATGTCAGTTCAATTCCACCCGGAGTCATGTCCAGGACCAAATGACACTAACTATCTCTTCGACCTTTATGCCGAAATTATCTAGCTCAGAACAACTAGGACTAGGATTATCTTTCACAAAAAAAATTGATATTGACTGGAAAAACCCCACTCTCATCTGTTTAGACATCGAAGCAACTGGTTTTCAACAAGACAAAGATGACATTATTGAAGTTGCGGCTGTTAAGTTTAACCTCGACGGAGAAATTGACCGCTTTTCCACCCTTATCCACACAGACTTAGAAATTCCATTTGTAGTTTCCGAACTTACAAATATTAATAACGAAATGCTAGTAAATGCACCTCAATTAGCAACAATCAAAACTGAATTCCTAGATTTCATCGGCGACTACCCAATTGTTGGCCACAACATTAATTTCGATATCAATTTTCTTGTAGCCAAAGGCTTTCCCATCGAACAAAATCTCAGAATCGACACTTTCCCACTCTCGCAAATTTTAATCAAACAAGCAGCCTCTTATTCACTAGAGACGCTATCCCACCATCTAACAAATCACCAACCAACACATCGAGCCCTAGATGATGTGCTTGCGAACATCGAACTTCTTTTCGAGCTACTAAAAATTTGGCAAAAACGCAAAACCGAACTTACAGAAACAATTCTAGAAAATTCCAAACTAGATTTCAAAGAATTACTACTAAACAGCCAAATCACTGGCGAACCTAAATCTATACCCACAAACAACAAAACCCAACAAAAACAAATCACAGCGCTAGGCAATAGATTAATCGTCCTATCTGAAGAACTAATCGACAACTACCAAGAAATCCAAGAAGACATCACCATTATCACCCCCCACTATCGTGTAATCGACGAAGACAAATTCCTTAATTACAGCAAAGAATTAGAATTAGAAGAAGAAACCGCAATCACCTTATTAAAAATTGCAATCAATCTAGACAAAAACAACAAAGTAGATATCAACAACATCAATCTCCATGCCAGCGAAAACAACATTGCCCAAAATCTCACACTAGAAAAGCCTCTTAACTACGAGACTAACCAACAACCAAAATTGATTAGTCATAGCTACTTTTTCCAATTATTGAAGTCTTTTCCCGAACACCAATTGCTAAAAATTCCGATTACTTTTTACGACCATCCATTTCTTGAAGAAACATACACCAGAGCGAACACAAATATTATTCATCACAGTAAAATAACGCAAACAGAAGACCTAGAACTGATCAACTGCCTAAACCAAATCTGGTTATCAAACAAGAACATTGACGACGAATCACCATTAATCATCGCTGAATCAATAACTGGCTTTGGTCAAATCGGTAAAATACTAAACCTTTTACAGCAAAACAATCTGGCCAAACCCGATCTTAATTCCGACCTAATCTGGCTAACTAAAAGTAACAAAGAAAAACCACCAACAATCCAGTGGATTAAACTTGACCTCAATTACAATATCCAAGATATAGCATTAAAACACAGCCTTAACCTAGAAATCGTCGACTACACAAACTCAGCTTCAGCCGTTATTGAAGCACACGACACCCTCCCCAACCCCAACGACATGAGCTTCAACACCAAAGCTCAAGCGATCATTGATCAACTTATTTACTCAAGCTCAAAAGATCCAGAAACAGCAGGAGATATCTGCATCATCGCCACCAGCCATGACCAAATAAAATCACTATACAAAAACTGTGTCCAAAACCACCCAGACCATGACATTTTAGCCCAAAAAATCACTGGATCAGCCGGGAAAATCATGCACAGACTACTAGAGCGAGAAGATAGAAATATCTTAATTTGCACCTATCAGTTTTACCTAATGCACAAACCCCAATTCCGTAAACTAAGCCACCTAATTCTGACAAAACTACCGATTTCCACACCAAATCATCCATTCTATACACTCAAAAAACAAACAGACAATAACTTCTTCATGAATTTTGTTATCCCACATACAATTCAAAACTTACTCCAAACTATTGAAATTGGACAAGCTGCCGAAAGAATCTCACTACTAGACAGCCGGTTGAAAAAAACCAACTATGGCGAAACTATCGAAGCAGAATTAAGTAAGTACATAGATTTTGAGGTTGCCAAAAGCTAACTAATCTGTTAATTTCCCCCGAGCATTCAGCTTAATAGTGAAAAAGTTGAATAGATTTCGTACCCGTAGCTCAGCTGGATAGAGCGCAGCCCTGCGGAGGCTGAGGTCAGAGGTTCAAATCCTCTCGGGTACACCATTTTCTACAATTACAAAAATCCCCGGGGAAAATCCTCGAGGATTTTTGAATATCATTTATTAACTTTTGGATTGTATTTCTTTGCTTAGTCTGTGTTTGAAAAAATCCTCGAGGATTTTTTCACTATAGCTTCCAAGCCAATTTAAGCTCATCGATCTGATCACGCAAATCAGCAGCTTTTTCGAATTCCAAATTCATTGCTGCCAAATCCATTTCCTGTTCCATCTCAACTAACAAACGCTTCTGCTCACTCTTAGGCACCTTAGATTTATCGTATTTCTTACCACCACGCACTTCCTTGCCACGATGCTGCGCACTATCCTTAACCGCTTTAATAATCGACTGCGGCGTAATACCATGCTTCTCATTATACTCAACCTGAATCTTACGACGCCGTTCAGTTTCCGAAATTGCCGCATCCATAGCTTTAGTGATTCTATCAGCATACATTACTACTCGACCATTCACATTGCGCGCTGCCCTACCAATAATCTGAATCAACGAAGTCGCCGAGCGCAAGAAACCCTCCTTATCTGCATCCAAAACACCGATAAAACTCACTTCCGGCAAATCCAAACCTTCTCTCAATAAATTGATCCCGACAATAATTTCAATCACACCCAAACGCAGATCTCGCAAGATATCAATCCGTTCCAAAGTGTCAATATCCGAATGCAAATAACGGACTTTAAAACCAGCTTCCAATAAGTACTCCGTTAATTTTTCCGCCGAACTCTTAGTCAAAGTTGTCACCAGAGCTCGATCACCGTTCTTTTTCACTTTATTAAGCTCAGCAATCAAATCATCAATTTGCCCTTCAGTTTTTCTGACATAAACCTCAGGATCAATCAAACCGGTTGGACGAATCACCTGTTCAGCTATGTCTTCAGGTTTAGTGTTATTAAAATCATACGGACCAGGAGTAGCTGAAACTAGAATCGTTTGATTAATATGTTTCTCGAACTCTGTAAATTTGAGCGGACGATTTTCTTGAGCTGATGGCAAACGGAACCCATGTTCCACCAAAGTAGTTTTACGAGATTTATTACCCTCAAACATGCCTCCAATTTGCGGAATTGTAATATGAGATTCATCAACAACTAATAAAAAATCATCAGGGAAATAATCAAACAAAGTAGCCGGCTCCACACCAGCCTCACGCGTGTTAAAATACTTAGTGTAATTTTCAATCCCATTACAGTAACCAACCTCCCGCAAAATCTCGATATCATACTCCGTACGCTGCTTTAAACGATGTGCCTCGAGCATCCGTCCTGACTTATTCAATTCATCCAAACGCACAACCAAATCAGCTTCAATCTGCTTAATCGCCTCTTCAATCTTTTCTTGAGTAGTCACATTATGCTTAGCCGGGAAAATTTTAACATAATCCAATTCAGCAACGAGTTCACCAGTAAAACTATCAACCTCACTAATTTTCTCAATCTCATCACCAAAAAACTCAATCCGATAAGCGGTATCTTGCGATGGTGGGAAAATCTCCAAGACATCACCCAAAACATTAAACATCCCTTGTTTAAATTCTAACTGTGATCTGGTGTATTGAATATCAGTTAACTGCCTAAGCAATTTATCGCGCTTACGCTCTTCGCCTCGTTTAATCTCTATCGCCAAACCAACATAATCATCAACAGGGCCAAGACCATAAATACAAGAAACTGAAGCAACAATCAAAACATCCTTTCTCGTCAACAAATTGACTGTAGCGGCATGTCTAAACTTATTTATCTCTTCATTAATCGAAGAATCCTTCTCGATATAAGTATCCGTCGAAGGCAAATAAGCTTCAGGCTGATAATAATCATAATATGAAACGAAATAACTCACCGCATTATCAGGAAAAAATTCCTGAAACTCACTGCAAAGCTGCGCCGCCAAAGTTTTATTATGAGCAAGCACAATCGTTGGTCTCTGCAATTCCTCTACGACTTTTGCCATCGTAAAAGTCTGAAATTGTTCTCCTTTATTTAATCCGGCACACAATGCCTTAATTGCCGCAGGCTGATCGCCCTTCGGTTGCATCGGTGACTTGAGTACAAATTTTTTCATAATAAATGCAAATAGCTCGAGGATGATACCAACTATAACAATTTAAGTCTAGCTTTTAGCATACTGGCGCGATTTAATTGATAAACGTTCTACTCTCCAATTACTTGGATTGAAATGAAAATTAGCAGAATTAATTTCTGGAACAATTCCTCTACCCAATTTTTTCTCTAAACCATTTTTATTACTATTCTCTACTCCTCTAGCTCCACATAAAGGTCTACCTAAAAGAAAAACAGGATTATTTCTATCTGCCATTACATCATTAACCAAAAATCCATTCAAAAGACTATCATCAAAAATAATT
>CAZXGE010000001.1:8753-21146 GCA_964640445.1 uncultured Candidatus Peribacteria bacterium | reverse complement strand
TGGGCCATTACCAATCCTACTTAAGGCACCGCCCAATTCGGCAACAAACTTGGTTAATATCTTGGTCCAGCGTTTGGTTTTAGGACGCTTTTTAAATGTATTTTCTCCAAATGTTTGCTTCATAAGCGTTTCAATACAACCCTTTGTCATCAAAAAAGCTGCAACATTATCAGCAACAGAAGACATCCCGGAATCAATACATAATAGACCCCAAATTATTTCTTTAAGCCTTTTTGGAGTAATTGTTTTACTACTTTTGATAACTATATCTAGTATTCTTTTACCCTTATCTGCTTTACTCATATCCTTACTTTCTGACAAAAACAGATCTATTCTCGCCTCGTCATCAGGTGCAATTCTGCCATTAAGTTTTTCGATAAAACCTAATAAATCTGATTTCATCTTCTTTAAACTTTCTTCACTATTTAGACCTTCCACAGATGTAAGCCGAGCAACGGATTGAATTTCTTCATTAGTAAAACTTGTTTTACCAGCTGGTGTAACGGCATCTACAATTAAATGCTGCAAAGGCGCAACCACAGGAATCTGTGTAAGTAAAGCAAATAAAACCTCTTTTGCTGCATGGCTAGCAATACCAGAAGAATGATGTTCGTGCTCTTCAGAATCTAATCCAGGGACATCATCTGTCGCGCCTTGAACTAGGCTGTATTTCGCCAAAGCTTTTCCTAATATTGTGTCATTAGCAGCTTGGATTTTTTTTCGAATTTGCTCTGGGTCATCCTTGGATGTTATCCCAACTAGTGCTTTAGCTTCTACAGACAAAGATTGCAATTCATCTTGATCCTGTCTTAGCAAAAAGGATCTGATTTGGTTATTTAATTTCAACCTCTTTGCAATCCTCTGCTTAGTTGCATCATCTAATTGTATTGTAGCCTCGTCGGAATTTTGCTCCAGATTAATTTTACGCTCTAATTCACTAGCAATTTGCTGAGACATAGCTCTTAATTCACTAAACATACCTGCGAGTTCACTACCTAATTGATCACCTGTTGCATTATGATCAACTGCATTACCGAGCACCAATTTCTCCAGATCTCCTAGTTTATCAACAATATCCTTGCCATAACTCGTTTGAGAACTTTTTTCCAAAGCAAGTTCAGCCAATTGGCCCCAGAGTGGCACATATTTAGCTAAATAGCTTGGTAACTTAGTCAAAATAATGTGAATAGCTTTCAACTTGTTTTCTAAATATTTTAAGCCTTGAAACTCGAAACATACATCTGGCATTTTGTTTAGCAAATCAACTATTTCTATAGCTCCACCATCACTCTTTGCCAACTCAGCAAGTAATTGTTCCTTAATATTTTTATTAGACCCCAAACTGGCTTGACGCAAACGTGAACTTGCAACTGTTTCCATTGCCTTCTCAATGACATTAAGAGCATCTGGAATGAATTTAAATGCATCTTCAAGCGAAAATGCGCCGACTTTCATTAAATATAGATTATTAGTTACTAGAGAAGAAACCAAAGATGCACTTAAACCAAACGCAAAATTAGTCATATAATCTTGTCCAGGATCAGTCACTTCGGGATCACTTAATATATCAATTAAATAAAAAACTTCAGGTGGATCACCAAGTGGAGGGGTTGTCCCCTTTGCATTACAATCGGTTGCCAACAGTAACTTATTGTAACCAAACTTGCCATTGAAATCTTCATTTACCATATTAGCTGCACCCGTCATCAAATTTTGCTCATCAATTTGCCCACTTTCATCATATAAATTTTTAATAACTAATTCTGCATATCTCATTTCGAAAAGCAATCTAGCTACATTTTCTTTTGCAACATTAGCAACAGCCGATGGTGAATATGTAGAAGCCAAAGGAGCAGCCAAAAAGCCAACCATATTCAGTCTTTGGACCTCAGTTCTTAAATCTGCTTTTGCTTTACCTAAATATTCTTTCCACAATTCCACGCTTTGGAATTCAAGTCTAGGCCGCATTTTACCATCCAGATCAACTGATCTTTGTCTTAAACTATCTTGAAAAATAGCTTCAAGATTCACCCTAAGGCCCCCTTCTTCATTGGTAGTCAAATCGGAAATCAATGCCAAGAGTGCCGCTGGTGCCATATCAAACATATGGTGATGGGCCTCCTGCTCAGCTAGTTCGTGATCACGAGGATTACTAGACTGACGCAACAAAGCACGTCTATGCATTGCTAAAGCATTCATGACAAATGCTGTTTTTTCATCTAGGGATAGATTTATCGTAAGTGCACCAACAATCATCGCCGCAAAAGTACCAGCCATTAATGTTGCAGTATTGAAGTCCACTTCTGTCATTTCACCCTGTTTGACCATGTCTATGGCAATTTGCTTCAATTCAGCTTCCAAATTAAGCTGCTGCTGCTCTGGGCTTTCAGAATCTTCTGGAGATAACGCGGATAAGCCCTGTGCGATTTGATCTGCAAAAGGTATACTTGCAGCTGCAGCACCCGCGGCAACCGATAAAGATACACTTAATGCACTCTTGAGAAATTGACGCCTATCCATACCTCCTTGCTTATTCATAATATATTCAATTAAATTTCTAGCGTGTTACTTTATTGTTAAGTTATATGATTGGCAATTTGAATTCAGCTAAATAATTTGACACAACTGATTAAACATTTGATAAAAAATAATGACTAACATAAATATAAACCTTCACCTTCCCCAATTGATTAGAAAATGCTAAGCTGCAATTCCTAGATAAATTAATGAGAGCCACACCCCCATGTCCCTATACCGCAAATATCGGCCGCAGAATTTTGCCACTGTTGTCGGGCAAGAGCATGTTAGTACCACCTTGAAAAATGCTGTACGCCGTAATATGGTTAGCCATGCCTATTTATTTTCGGGGCCTAGAGGGACGGGCAAAACTTCTTTGGCGCGGATTTTGGCGAAAGCCATCAATTGTCTGACGCCTGTGGACGGATGTGATGCCTGCAATGACTGCGATAACTGTCGACAAATTAACGATGGCAGCCTAATCGATATTATCGAGATTGATGCGGCTTCGAATCGTGGGATTGATGAAATTCGTGAACTAAAACAAACAGTTAATTTCCATCCGACCTTTGTGCCTAACAAAGTCTATATTATCGATGAGGTGCACATGCTGACGAAAGAGGCGTTCAATGCCTTGCTAAAAACTTTGGAAGAGCCACCGGAGTATGTATTTTTTGTTTTGGCTACGACCGAAGTCGAGAAGATACCGGAGACGATTATTTCGCGATGTCAGCGATTTGAATTGCGAAGGATTAGTGACGAAGCAATTTGTCAGCGTTTACAATTTGTTTGCGATCAAGAAGGAATCAAGACCGACAATGAAAGTTTGCAACTGATTAGTAAAGAAGCTTTTGGTGGGCTTAGAGATGCTTTGAGCTTACTGGAGCAATTGGCCTCACTGTTTGGCGATTTGGAAATCCAGCAGATTCGTAGCTATCTTGGCCACAGCGAAGAAAGGCTTTGCGAAGCTTATTTGGCGGCATTAGTTAATGCTGATGGGGCTAAAGCTTTGGCAACCTTGGAAGAAATCTACAATAATGGTTACAGCATCGAGCAGGTTTATCGTGATATTATGCGCTTGGCTCGGAAAAAACTTTTGCTGGCGATCAAAGAAGACAAAAGCACCTCGATGCTGCTTGGTCTGATTTTGGAATTGGAAGAAAATCATGCCTTGTTCAATAAAAGTATCTTCCCTGAGTTGGCACTGGAAGTGACTGCGGCAAAGCTAGGACAAAACTCATACGACCGCCAACATCAAAATTTGGCAGAAGTAGCTCCTGCGGAAACGAAAGCAACAAAAACTGTAGCACCAAAAATTGAAACTACCATCATATCCGAAGCTAAAATCCCTGCCCAAACCCCTCCCCCTACTCCACCAGAAGAAGCAATAGTCAAAACAGCACCTGCGCACAACCTAGACGAACGCGAACTTAGTCGTGGTTTTAGCAAAGTTGTCGATCGCATTAGCAATGCGATTTTGCGAATTTCCTTAAAACAAGTAGAAACAAATTTACTAACAGATGGCTCTTTGCAACTCACTTTTGCCAGCGCCTTTCATCGTGATCAAGTCAACCATCCGCATCAGATTGCCCAGATTGAACAAGCTTTTCGAGATGTACTTAGTGCATCGGTGACGATCAGAATCAATCCAGAACTTACAGCTAGCAAAGAACTAATACCGCAAGAAAGCTCCAGCAACGAACCTAGCCATAGTGCCGAAGATTTATTTGCCGATTTGGTTTAGGAGCTCAACTTCTTCAATAATCCTAACACCATACTTTTCCGCATCTTTGAGCTTGGAACCAGGACTTTCACCCAATAACAAAAAATCCGTTTTGGCACTGACACTTCCGGAAACCTTACCACCTTGTTTTAGTACGATTTCTTTGAGCTGATTGCGATCGAAGTTAGTCATTGTTCCTGTGATAACAACAGCTTTACCCGCAAAAAATCCAGCTGCCGCACCTGCTTCTGGGGCCAGTTTTTCCGGCAGTTCCAAAACTAAGCCCGCTTTATCCAACTTAGTCAAAAGCTCCGAAGTAGAGGCTTTCGTACTCCAATCGGCTAATGAATTTGCGAGTTTTGGACCAACACCAGGTATAGCATTAAAAAAATCAGCGTTGAGTTCACGCATAGTCGAGGCAAGTTCTAAGGCGGTGATCCTTTGTTTGCCCAAAAAACAGTTTTCAGCTAAGTAGTTAGCCAAATCACGGGCGCTTTGCTCGCCGATATGGCGAATCCCCAAGCCAAAAATTAACTGATATAGCTTGCGCTGCTTACTATTAGCAATTGCCGTCAGGATATTATTAATTTTTTTGGCTTTAAAATTAGGCAAATCGACTAAATCGTCAGCTTTTAGATAATAAAGATCAGCGACATCGTGAATTAGATTTTCGGAAAGTAGTAATTCTAGGACCTTCTCACCTAAACCGTCGATATTCATTGCTGCTCTAGCAACAAAATGACTAAGCTCGCCGATCAGTTTGGCACTACAGTTGCCAGCAATACACCTCCTAATTGCTTCACCTTCGGGCTTAATGGTTTCGCTACCGCAGTTGGGGCAAACCAGAGGAAAGACATAGGGCATTGCAGTTTTTGGCCGCAAATCAAATAGGACCTCAACGACCTCTGGGATAATGTCACCGGCCTTATGAATGATAACCGTATCACCAATACGCACATCTTTTCTGGCAATTTCGTCTTCATTATGCAGAGTTGCACGGGCAACAGTTGAACCATCGACAAAGACAGGGCGCAAATGTGCTACGGGTGTGAGAGCACCAGTGCGACCAACCTGAATTTGAATATCTAAAATTTCACTACTGGCCTTGGTAGCTGGAAATTTGAGGGCGATTGCATGTCGCACAGTTTTGGCGGTGGCTCCTAAGCTGGGATAAAAAGCAAATTCATTAACCTTAACCACCAAACCATCTATATCAAATGGCAAATCGGCTCTAATCTTGTTTGTCTCCTGATAAATTTTAGCAATTTCCGCAATAGTACTTAATTGCCAATAAGTAGGCGTAACCGGTAGTCCCAGTTCGGCCAAAAAGACCAACAACTCCGCCTGAGTTTTCGGGAGTTCAGCAGCTTGAATATCTGTTCGTCCTAGGCTATAGCAAGCCAACTTTAGATTACGACTGGCAGCAATTTGGGGATCCAATTGGCGAACCGTGCCGGCTGCGGCGTTACGCGGGTTAGCAAACTGCTCTGTTTCCAGCTCATTCATTTGCAAAAAATCGGCTTTCTCCAAATAAACTTCACCAGTAACTTCGATTGTAACTGGCTTATTCAACTGTAGTGGCAAGGCTCTGATTGTCCTAATCGTATGAGAAACATCCTCACCAGCATAACCATCACCGCGAGTTAACGCGCGGACAAACTGACCTCGTTCATAATGGATTGTTAAATTCAAACCATCTAACTTATATTCCAATAGATAGCTCCAAGTTTTGTTTTTTACATTTTCTGCGGAATCACTGTTGATCAATTTTTTTATACGATTTTGCCAATCTTCAACCTCATCAACTGAAAACGCGTCTTCTAGACTGTATTTTCTCGATAAATGTGTAAATTTCGGTAACCTACCCGACAATTTCGCACCAACCCTTTGTGTGGGAGAATCTGGTGTCACCAAATCGGGAAACTCAGCTTCCAGATCCAATAATTCACGCTTTAAGCTATCTCTAGCTGATTCGGGAAATAGCTCTTTGTTCAGTGTAAAATAATGATAATTCCATTTCTCCAGTTCTTCACGCAAGTTCTTGATTCTGGACTCCGCTTCTTGATGAGTGATTTTCGACATGGAACGCTAATTATTACTAAAGATATAAACTCAGAAAAATGGTACAGCAAAATCTGACAAAAACATAGGCAGTAAGCGTAGACTTCCGGGAATATTTGTGCTATAATTAACAGATACTCATTACGCCAATTATGAGCCTAAATAAACTGCAATATTTACCAGATGTCGTTGTCTCAGCTGTCAGCTATATCATGAAAGAAAGCCAAGATGAGCGTGAACTTTTGGGTAAAACATTGGGTGTAAAACTGACAAACATTGAAGAAGGCGGTGGCATTCTAGGTAAGATTGCCAAATTTGCCAAAAGCCTACTCCCCAACTTAGAAACTAAAAGTGATAGTGACAAAGAGCAAAAAAACAAAAATACTCCAAGTAATTCAATAGTCAAGAATCCCCATAAAGCCAGTGAGCAACCTACCAATCTCGAACAAAAAACCAGTGAAAATAAACAACAAGTAGCTAGCCTGCTCGATGAAGCTTGCCAACAGCTTGGTGCCAATCCCAGCAATATCAAACCGATCATGATGGCCATTTGCCACCTAGAAAGCGGCTTTAATCCCAAATCGCAAAACAACAAATCCGGTTCCGCCGGTCTTTTTCAGTTTACTGGTAAGACTAAAACAAATTACAGAAATTGGGCAATTAAGAATGGATTTCCTGAGCTTGAAAATACCAAAGATGACCCCGGAACATTAGCAGGTATTTTCGACCCCAAAATCAATACTTTCGCTGGGGTTAAATTGCTAATGGAAAATGCAAAAAGCCTAAAAATTGACCTCGGCAAACCAATGGATGCCAATGAATTAAAAACAGCAGCAATTAAACTTTACGCTGCACACAATTCCGGTTCAGGCAATGTAGCAGCTATTATGCAGGCACTTGATGGCAACTACGACTTAATTAAGCAAAAAGCCGTACAATATCCATGGCTGGAAGGTAAGGAAAAGTACATTCGGAAAGTTGGCGACTTAGCCGTGGGCTATATGAATAACCCGAACTCATAGCTATTGATTTCGGGGCTGATTTTTGTTGCCGATCTTCACTTTATATGCTAAAATACTAAGAAAATAATATAAAAATATGTCTGATATTGTGATAACAGATCCCACTGGCACTCAAGTCTTGGGTGGCGGTGACAGCTCTACTGCTACAACTGCGACTAACGGTGCGACGACTACCGGCCAACAAGCTACAGTGGTAGCAGAGCCAGTAGCTACTTCTGATGCAAATTTGGCGGCGGCGGCTACAGCCGAGCCAGTAACAACGCAGCAAGACCCAATGCCGACAGTGGCACAGACAGAGCCTGTTATAGTAGAACCTGTCACACAAGTAAGCGACACGCCACAACCCGCAGATCTACAAAATCCCAACACTAACGAAATAGTGACCGAACCAAGCCCTGAGCCAGCAACGATAACACCAGAACCAGTAACGCCAACTGCCGAAACAGTTGAGACAAGCACGGAAGCACCTACGGCAAATGTGGAAACAATCTCCTTAGCGACCGCAGGGAGCGATGAACTGGCAAGTATTGCGGCCAAATTCGACATTCCCCAAGTAGTTCGCGACAACCACTCTGAACTATTAGAATTAATTTTGGTAACGAAATCAATGAACGATGATGAACGCCAGTATTGGTTCAATATTTTGCCGATTATGTCCGATGAACAAGTAGAAAAACTGCGGAAAATTCTAATCACCGAACAAAGAAAACTGGCCGAAATCAATCAGGAATACAATGCACGCGTCACCGAAATCAACGAAAAATATTTGCAAAAATGGCAAGAAAAAGAAGTTGAACGCAAACGCGAAGAGCTAAAAAAAGCCGAAGCCAATGCTGAAGTTGAAGATAAAAATATAGAAGACAACTTATTGAGTCAATTAAATAGCCTCTAAGAGGTTGCTGCAAAACCAGAAAAGTTGCGGTCATTTGCGTCATCGCGCTGGCACAGCTGTTCCCCATTATTGAGCAAAACCAGAAAAGTTGCGGTCATTTGCGTCATCGCGCTGGCACAGCTGTTCCCCATTATTGAGCAAAACCAGAAAAGTTGCGGTCATTTGCGTCATCGCAACAGACCACAACTTTTCTGGTTTTGCCTACTGCTCTGAAATCGGCTTAGCCGTGACGATTAACCTTTTTAAGTTTGTGCCAATCGGCGTACAAGTAATCAGTGTAATACGATCATCTCCAGTATCCCCCAGTACTTCAACCTGTTCAGGCAAAATAACTTTGGTCTCGGAAACTCGGTAGCGATATTTGCGCTGATTGTGGAAAATCACAATTTCGTCGTTGAGTTTAACATTGTGCAAAATGGCAAAGACATCTTTGAAGCGCCCCGGATCCCAAGGATAGTAAGAACTATGTCCGGTCAGGACCACATTTCCGGACTGCCCCGGCCAGGGAGTCCCAGGGTAATGCACAACACCGTCTTTGAGGGCACTTTGCAAATCGCGCTCTAGACCCTGCCAATCACGCTTCACCAAGTTATCTTCAGGCACTGAGACTACAGGTACATTTTAGTCTAGGCTGGGAATAATAATTCTAGTACCTGGCGGAGTTACTTCTAGAGAAAAAGGTGGTAATGAGGAGGCTGTAGCGACTTCATCAGCACTAGCAACGGTTGTTGTATTGGAGTCACTAGCTGTAAATGTTCTTAGCACAGCGCTTCTTTCCTGGCCTGTCAGGTCATAATAAAAATTCTTACCGACCTCGTAGTAGGCTGGCAAATTGAGTAACAAGTAACCACCGACAAAGAAAATCACAAAATACATTAAAGTTCTTAAATGCTCGATAAAAAAACTTTTAAGCCCACTTACCTCAGGCGCTTTACTCATTTGCATGACTTGCGGTTTATCCGCAACTGGTCTCGGCATAACTTTAGCAGGCTCGACTGCTGGCGGTACTGTGGCGTTTTTCAGCTTGGCCCCACTCAAATCCAGCTCAAAAGGATCGACACTAGCTTTGGGCTGGATGACCGTTCGCTGTGTGCTAGTTTCGGCATCAAGATGCAGCCTAATTGGCTCTGGCTCCTGATTATTATGTGCAAGATTTGCAAAGTCTGAATCCTGTTTGGGAGTTTCGGGAATTCGCTTACCCTCATTGCGAAGATAACGCTTAAACTCTGAATTTTCATCGAAAATATGAGCCATATTTTATTTTGCAAATTTTGATTTTTGTGGCGAAATTATACGGCTTTGTTACTCATACCGTCAAACTGAAAAATTGTGCCAAAAATACAGTCCTCGGGAGCAATATATTGAAGCGCGATCGAATCCTGTGGTTCATCAGTAAATCTAACCGGGGCATTGCGAGCGATCACAAAAGGAATCGCCTCATTGCCCTCACCCATGACCAGATTAGCCGCCACGGCTAATGCATCTGCTTTTGCCTCTTTGGTGATTTTGAGTTCACGACCAAACAAATCCGGTTCACCACGACGATCCTCAACACCGATGATACCGCTATAAGTCAAAGAAATACCGCTAACGCCTTGGCGTAGTGGCTGACAGCGAGAATCATTGAGAATAACCCCTAGTTTTTTTAGAGCGAATTTTTGCATTAAACTTTGTCGTAGCTGATCAGTATAGGCTTGTGGATTTTCGGGCCACAAAATCACTAAATCGTCAGCGGCATTCGACTTGTCGATGCCAGCATTGGGAATAATAATGTTATACTTCAAAGTGAAATCGACAATTTCACCCGGGATAAAATAATCAGACTCTTGCTTAACCAATTCCCGCAATTCGGATTTATCATCACGATTTGCCAGCTTAGCGACTCTACCCTGAGCCAAAGCAACGACTTTAGATGAAACAACTAACACATCACCATCTTTCAGAGTTTGCGCTGCTGAATTTAAACTAGCTAGGATCTTTGTTAACAAATCGTCATTTAGACCGACGATTTCTGACTTTAGGCCAATTAATTGCATAGAGATTTGATTTTGACTGTTGACCAAACTTTAGTTTCTTGGTTTTATATGGTCAAGCTAAGTTTAAGTTTTTCCCTCAATAAAAATGGCAGATTTCTCAGTTTTTGACATAGCCGGTCCGATCATGATCGGACCTAGTAGCTCGCATACCGCTGGTGCGTTGAAACTGGGGCTCACATCCAGGCATATTTTTGGCTCACAACCAAAACAAGCAATTTTCAATTTACATGGCTCATTTGCTCAAGTTTACGCTGGTCATGCGACAGACAGAGCTTTGTTGGGTGGGATGCTTGGCTTTCCAACTGACGACCCGAGGATCAAATCCGCTTTCGACGAAGCCAAAACATACCAGCTCGATTACGACTTTCCGAAAATCAATCTCGGCAAAGAGGCTCATGCCAATACGGTAAAAATTGTCATGACTGACGACCAAGATCAAATTACCGTTATCGGCGAATCGATCGGTGGCGGCATGATTAATGTTTCCAAAATCGACCAGTTTCAAGTGCGCTTACCTTGCTCACTGGCCAGAACTTTTGTGCTTATCATTTGGCATAATCATGCGGCTGATTTTCTAGATCGCATTCAGAACTTTATTTTCCGTAGTGGTGTGGAATTAAATGATCTGCAAACACACCGCGACCCTGACAATATCGACAGCGCTCTGACGATTATCTCTACGCTAGAAGCAATACCAAGCGAAATTGTGGAAACCATCAAAGCGCAACCAGAAATTTTCAAAGTCCGGGTTCTTGACCGAATTCCTGTTTAGTGTAAAATTGGGGAAAATTAACGGCTCCACGTATGTACAATTTTACTACGGCAGAAAAACTCCTGGAAATTTGTGAGGAACATGATTTTAGCATTGACGAAGTTTTGCTTCGACGCGAACTAAACCGTGACCCCTTAGCAACTCGCGAAAAGATCTTGGCTGAACTAGACAGGCGTTTAAATGTGCTGCGTGATGGTATTAATGAAGGCTTACACCGCGAAGACAAATCTGTTGGCTTAATGGTCGGTGGCATTGCCAAAAAATTGATCTCTCGATTCAAAAATCCAGAATTTCACTTTTTCCATAGTAAAGTTACGACCAAGGCGATGATTTATGCGATTGCCACGAATGAAAATAATGCCTGCATGGGTAAGATTTTAGCCTTTCCCACGGCTGGTGCTGCGGGAGTGACACCGGGCGTATTAATTGCTGCTCAAGAAGAATATGGATACAAAGATGACGAAATGCTAAGAGCGATGCTAACAGCTTCGGCAATTGGCTTAATCATTGCCGAAAATGCTACACTGGCTGGCGCCGGAGGTGGCTGCCAAGCTGAAATCGGTAGCGCGGCGGCAATGGCCGCCGCGGCACTCACGCAACTACGTGGCGGTGTGCCAGAACAATGCGTCACAGCTGCAACTCTGGCCCTAAAAAACACCCTCGGGCTAGTTTGCGACCCTATCGGTGGTATGGTCGAAGTACCTTGTGTCAAAAGAAATGGTATTTTTTCAACTATGGCAATCTCCGCTTCCGATTTAGCGATGGCCGGCATTGAAAGTTTTGTGCCGTTTGATCAAGTTGTCGATGCGGCCAAAAGAATCGGCGATGCCATGCCAGAGGCACACAAAGAAACCGCTATGGGTGGCTTGGCTACGACCAAAATTGGTTTAGAGCAAACCAAAAAACTAGGTATCAAGATCACTGGGGTTTAGCTAGTAGACTTGGTTGTGACTACCAATGTCGATTAATAAAACCTTCTCTTTCGTTAAATATTTGAAAACAATCCGACAGTCTCCGCTAACAGATAAAGCTCTTAACCCAACTAAGTTACCCTTTAATGGATGAACACGAAGAATTGGCAAATTGGGATCATCGACGAACAGTGCTAACCGGCTTTTGGCCTTTGCTTTTAACTTAGCTGACAATTTCGCGTATCTTTTGACGAAACGTGGAGTTAATTCAAATTGAATCATTTCTGATCAAGGGCTTTAAATAAATCATTGATATTCTCAAAAGGCCCAATTACTTCTTCGTCATAACTACTGGCCAAAATTTCAATTTCTTCAGCTACGGTAAATCCATTTTCCGTAACAGAACTCAATTCTTCATTCAAAGCAGCACGCAGTACAGATTTGATATAACTGGATAAG
>CAZXGE010000001.1:0-8743 GCA_964640445.1 uncultured Candidatus Peribacteria bacterium | reverse complement strand
TTACGTTTTGCGATATTGTTAAGCATTTCTTTCAGTTCATCCTCAGCCTTGAAAGTAACTAAAACCATAACCAAAGTATTACTAAGTAATACCTACATTATAGGTACTTAATGATTCCTGGTCAATGTTAAAATCTACGCAGATTTTTATTTACCATAATGATCGGGATTGTTGGCCTCTAAACCTGCTGCGACTTCCCTGACCTCATCGGCAATTGCATCTGTAATAGCCCCTGTTTCGTCGCCGATAATACCCGGAGGAGGACCACTTAAAGTCTCGTCACTCTCACCTGATGGAGTATCCAAAGTGTCCGATCTCTTTGCTCGCATATCTGCATAGCAAATTATTCGACTTGCTAGTGGAATATGGTAAGGTTTACATGGGCTATCGGATTGGAGTAGCTCTCGGGTTCTTCCAGCATTCATTGTAGCTATAATTAAACTAACTTAAATATATGTCAATTATTGACGGCAAGCAATATCTTGAACGTATTTTTGAGAGGTTGCGAGAAATTTATCCGACATTTCCGCTCAAACCGATTGCCACCGAATACGCCCGCAATGGCGAATCACCGTTCAAAGTCCTTATTTCGACGGTACTTAGCCTTAGGACCAAAGACCCGGTCACTCTAGCTGCCACCGAAAAGCTTTGGCAAAAAGCCCAAACACCGGCAACTATGCTCAAACTTTCGGCAAGTGAAATCAGCGAACTTATTTATCCTGTAGGTTTTTTCCGTCGTAAGGCTGAGCAAATTTTGGCAATATCAAAAATTCTGATTGATGAGTACGGAGGCGAGGTGCCGGCAGATTTGGAGAAGCTGAAAAAACTACCTGGTGTCGGGCTCAAAACCGCCAATTTGGTGGCCGGCGTCTCTTTTGGCATTCCGGCGATTTGCGTGGACATTCATGTGCATCGAATTTGCAATCGACTAGGATTTATTCAAACACAAACTCCCGAAGAATCAGAATTAGCCCTCAAAACGGTAATACCCCAAGAAAGCTGGATTGAACTCAATGATCTACTTGTGGCTTTTGGTCAAAATATTTGCGTACCTATTAGTCCCAAATGCCAGTCCAGCTGCCCAATTCGTGAACATTGCCCGCGAATTTGTGTCGGGAAAAGTAGGTAGGGTGAGATGATGCCATTTTGTCATATCTGAATTATATTGCTATAATTTAGCAGTTATCTAAATAGATTTATGAGTGAAAGTATTAAAAAAATTGGTGATAGTAATGAAGTCCATACGTTCGATCATTTAGGCGGCGCGAATCAGCTACTTAAATCGATAAATACTGCTGCGAACGAGAACCCTAGCCTATTGACACCCGAGGTCACAGCTGACATCGAAGCCGCAGAAGCAGCATTAGCTGCAGCCTTGAGCAAAATTCATGCCGCCAAGAAAGCACTAGAAATCCAAGAGAAAGCCAAATCACAAGCTAATTTCAGTACATACTTCGGAGATCTTAATGGTAGCAATTTCGCAAATATGGATGAATTAAATGCAGCAATCAAAGCAAGCTATCTAGAATTACATAGAAACACAAATAATGGTGTCGATAATAAGATCGGAATATCTGGATTTAGAAATAGCTATGCGGTAGTAGATAATGATGTAAATAACTTAGACGAAACAGCCTTAGCAGAAATCAACTTTAGCATTGAAAATGTCCCATACAAACTACTATTGCTTGGCTTTAGAGCTTATTTGAGCCAAGACGCTCATAAACACACGATAATTCTATATAGAAAATCTACATTCGAGATTGATGGTATAACTTACCAGGAAAATAGACCATACGAACTAAAATATTTCTAACCCCCTACCGCCATTTCCAAAAATATTTGATGGCGCTGCTCAAATGTAGCCAGAAAACTTTCTTGCGAAGTAGCGATAAAAAGCCACCATCGCTCAATCGCTTGTGAAAATGTCCGACAACTGCCTCGGGGAAATAAACCACTTTAAGGCCTAGGTTGCGGACTTTTTTGCATAAATCAAAATCTTCCATAAATAAGAAATAGCGGTCGTCAAAACCGCCTACCTGTTCATAAACCGAGCGTCGTAGCATCATGCAAGCACCGGTAATCAATTCCACCTCGGAAGTGCGATCGTGTTTAAAGTCTTTCATTAGATAGCGTGCTTCACGCTCACGAAAATAAGCAAAATTCTTGAGGAATGTCCGCTTGATCACCAAATCAATAAAACTCATATCACGGCGACAAGATTCCTGGATCGTCCCATCACTATATTGCAATTTGGGACCCACAATACCGACATCCGGATGCTGGCGCAGAAACTCAACCAACTGACGGATTGCTGTTTTGCTGACTGTCGTATCAGGGTTGAGGATCAGAATAAATTCGCCTGTCGCTGCTTTGGCACCCAAATTATTACCACCGGCAAAGCCTAGATTTTCCTTAGATTCTATAAAGGTTATAGTGCCCCTTTTACTTTGTTCTCGCAAAAAATTAACACTTTCAAGTTCTGTAGAAGCATTATCGACAAAAACTGGCTGAATGGATCCTAGTGGCAAATCACTGTCCAAGACAGCCTCCAGACACAATTTGGGGAAATATTTATGATTATAATTGACCGTAATAGTCGAAACCAAAGGATTGGGCATTGGATGAGTTGCGTTTAGATTTGTGGTATTTGTTTTTGGTTGGGACGGATTTCGATAGTCGGAATTGTCCCATTACTCTTGACGAAGCTGTTATCGGGAATATCTTCATTGATGGCTAAGTGTCCAACGATCATCGTGTTGCTACCGATTTTGACACCGGGCATCAGGCTGACACCGATACCTATGCGAATATTATCACCAGTGATGATACCGAGCTTATTGCGTCCAGAATCCAGTTTTTCACCCTTGATATTAACCAAGACCGGCTCTTCATCAAGGCGCAAATTACCAGTAACTGTCCCAGCTCCAAAGCTAACATTTTCGCCGATGATGCTATCACCAACATAATTCAGATGAGTGCGGACCCTTCGGCTTAAATAACTACGAGCAATCTCAGTATTGTAGCCAATAATACAGTCGGCACCGATGAAACTTTCGCGAATAAAAGCCCCGACGCCAACCAAAGTATTTTCACCCAAATAAACTGGGCCTTTGATATAGGCATTAGCCTCAATACGCACACCTTTCTCGATAATCACAGGGCCAATAATAGTTGCAGCTGGCGAAATTTCACTGTCCGGAGAGATATAGCTGTCTTTAGCCTGAAAAATCCCTTTGGCCATGTCGTAAATATGCCAAGGATACTTGATCGTATACCAATAACCATCATAAGCTTCGGCGAAATAAGCATTTCGCTCAGATTTAAACAGCTGATCTAGCGCTTGTTCATAGAGATCTTGATTATTCGCTTGTTTACTGGCAACAACTGCTTTTAGCTCTGCCACTAACTGACTACTATCAGGATGATAATGATAAACTAAGTTAACCAAATCACTTGGTTCGGTACCTGGTTTTGGCTTTTCGATAATACTAACTACCTGCTGATTTGCAGCTAAAGACAAATAACCACCCGGGAAATAACTATCCACTGTCTTGGCCAAAATTCGACCGGACTGTGGTGCCGTTGCGATATTGTTCAAAAATCTAGCTAAGCCCGCTTCGGAAATCACATCATTACTACTAACCACCAGCCAAGCTTCCGCATCGGGCCGAGCTTTGGCTAATGACAAAAGCGCTCCGGCCATGCCAAGCTCCAACTCTTCTTGCTCCACAAGTTCGATAGTTTGTGCAAATTTAGCCACTTGTTCGCGAATAGCCATTTCGTTGTGTGCGCCATAGATCACGACCAAATCAGTAATACCGGCGTTTTTGAGCTGATTAATTTGGTAAGAAAGTAGGGTTTCTCCCAGAAATTCCACCAACACCTTATCACGGAAAGGCTCAAGCCTTTGACTTCGACCGGAAGCCAAGATCACAGCACGCATAATTGGCAATTAATTCTTAATAGTTGCATTCTAGTCGGCTACTATGATAGTAGTTCGTAGAGTACATTGTAAAGTGCAGTTTATGAACTATGATTTTTTAGTCATCGACATCAACACGCAAAAAGATTTCGTAGAGCACTTTGGTGAAAGAGCGATACCTGATTGTCCAGAAATTAGAGAAAACATTATGGAATTGGTTAGTTTCAGCATTAGAAACGGTATCCAATTAATTTCCACTATTTTCACAAATAATCACGGGGACTTTTGCGTCCCAGGAACAAACGGTTGGGACAAAATTCTAGACACAGAATGCGAGCGCAGAATCAAATTTGAATACAAACAAGCACCTGAAGACATGGCCAAAAACATAGACCCAGATTACCAGCAATTCATCATCGAACATCACACAGAAAACCCCGCAGAGGATGAAAAATTCAGTTCTGGACTTACAGAAATAATTGCAGCTACCGGCAAAAATAATTTATTGCTCATTGGCGTTCCTTTAGAAACTAATGTCAAAAATTTAGCTCTATTTTTAGCCGAAAAATTCCCGGAAAAGCGCCTATGGTTGCTTAAAGATGCCGTCAAAGGCTACATCGACCCCGAAGCGACAATTGCCGAACTAAAAACCAAGAAAAATATTAGTATTATGAGCACAAGAAACACGATCAAGTAATTGTCTGAGTTGTCGTTTTAGCCGAAACTCTCCACATGGATTTGAGTTTTTTCCATGCCAGCATCCAAGGCAAGCTGGCGAACTTCTTTGGCCATCAAACCGTTGCCACAGACATACAGCCCGAGGTCTTTGCGACTTAGATCAAATTCGGCAAGATAGTCAGTGACTCTCCCCTTTTTGCCGTGCCAAACAATTTCACAACTACGATCAGCATCGCCATCTGGACGAGAACAACACATTGTTAGGCGGAAATTATCATGCTTTTTAGCTAATTCTTCAAAATATTCCTGATAGAAAATATCATCAACATAGCGCACGCCAAAAATCACATCTATTTGCCGTTTATCACCTTTAGCCAACAAATCTGTAACTAAACCCTTGATCGGAGCAATGCCCGTGCCTGTTGCCACCAAAAGCAAATCATTTTGATTACCTTCTTTGACTGTAAACATCCCATATGGACCTTTGACTTTCAATTCGTCCCCAACTTCCAATTCAGCCAAAAAATTTGACCCTTTGCCACCGGGGACACGCTTGACGCAAAGCTCAAAACCTTTACCAGAAGGGCTTGAAGCAATCGAATATGCTCGAGTGAGATCTTCGCCATCGACATTGAAAATAACCATTACAAATTGACCAGCAAGATAAGGCATAACCGTTTTCTCAAAAGCAAATTCCAATTCAAAAACATCATGCGTAAAAAAGTCTTTGCGCTTGAGTTTGACTAGATGTTCTTCAGGTCGAATGAATTGCATAATTTTAGATTGTTAGTGATTTAATTAGCTGAGCATTGAGACCACGCCCAGCATAGAGATCCAGCTGCTGCCCTGGACTAACTTCGGCTCGTGCTTTTAGTTTTTCCAATAATGGATCGAGAAATTTTAGCATCACCTCGATATCACGATCATCGTAAATAAAGGTTGGACAGCGGTAAAAATAGATGGCTGAATCTTTGTAGTAACCACGCACATGCTGGTCCAAAAATCTTCTGGCTAAATTTTGATCTGTAAATTTCTCGCGCAAAAACCATTGATCATGAAATAACAATGAGTCTGGCTCACTGATTTTGAGGTTAGCATCGTTGATGATGACAAAAAGTGTTCTAGGCTCTACCGTCATAGACTCAAATATTATAGAATTAATTCTACAGTTGAGCGCCACAGAGAGCAAGCGTGAATCAGGCAATTTTTCGACATTTCGTCATCATAATTTACCATGACTAACCAGAACAACTTTGACGAAGTTGACAAATATAAGGATACTGAAGTTGATATATTTTGGTTTGTTTAACTTTAAAAAAGCGCCATGCAAAAAACACTCTGTTCACTACTTTCATTCGTTTATAGCTTTGTCATTAGCTTGGCTGTGAAGACTTTAGCCTACACACTAATTCTCAAAGAAGTACTATTGATCATGGAACAACAAGGTATTCTTAGACCAGACCAAGGTGGCATTTTGGCAACAGCTATGTTTGCGGTTCAGATTTTTGTGGGAACAATTGTCTTAGCTGAATTAGTGAAACAAGCTACTAATAAAGCCGATGGCGCTTATGTTGGCTTTTTGCTTGGCTTGGCTTTCTCTCTTCCAGAAGTTACCTACTTCTTCTTTGCCAACATCCAATGGCCGCTAACTGTTGTGGCTATCGTCTCCAATATTGTCGCCTTTAGCTTGGCTGGATTTGTCTATACAGCTTCCAAACTACGCCAGTGCTAATTATTTTTGCCCGAACTTAGCAATATATGCGTCTAGGCAGTCTTGGATCGTTTCTTTCGTGCGATCTAGATTTAGGTAACCTTCGACCAGTGGAGACTTATCGCCTTTCACGCCGTAAGATAATCTGGCATCTTTGTCGCTGGTTTTAAATTTTTGCTCATCCAATTTCAGGATTTGGCTCTCTTTTTTCTCTAATGATTTGTAGGTACGGAAAAAATCTTCGATTTCAGCTTTGCGTCCGACGGGAACATCATCCAGACAAGTTACTCCGACAAAACGAGGATCGTGCGTAGGTACTGCGACAATTTTCTGGTCGAAATCGCCATCATCAATCATCATCAACATCCCGATAGGGCGTGCCTCGACTATAGTCATCGGCGGAACGGGATTAGTAGCCAAAAGTAAAACATCGAGCGGATCACTATCATCAGCCAAAGTTTGCGGAACCATGCCGTAGTTTACGGGATAAAGCATCGAAGCGTTCAAAACTCGATCTAGCATCAAAAGCCCACTCTCCTTGTCGATCTCGTATTTATTCTGTGAACCAGCTGGAATTTCGATCACACAAAAAAACTTCTCAGTCGGGTCAACACCTGGGCTTAAATCATGCCATACATTCATCATGGGAGTAAAATTAGGGAATTTCTGGCTGATTATAGCTTTTCAGCTTAAATTGGTCAACTTAGGCTGTTGAAATTTCATAATTTGTGCTATAATTTAATTGAATTTAAAATAAAAATTTATGGTTAAGGAAGCTAGACTGATCGGTTTTCAGGAAACTGAACCTCGCGGATCGATTTTGGTTGGTTTAAAGGACCAAGCGAAGAAGGCCCTGGTGGCCGAAGGTGCCAATAAACTCACAGAAATGCGCGGTACATTAAGTCCTGACGAACAAAGGGCTGCAGATGTTGCCGGCTACATCGATGAGCATGTCGTTGCCAAACTGAAAGAGCTAGACTGGGGTCGGTTTGGTACAGAAATTGCTGCTGAACTGGCTAGCGACCCAGATCTGATTACCCAATATGGTGACCCGGAGGGTTTACAAAAGAAAATCGACGAAATCATGACAATTCTTGCTGCTGCGTCCAAATCATCAGAAACCCTGATGTTCCTCTTGATGGCGGTACTAAATCCGGAAGGTACAGGGCTAGAACTTCTGACTAGCAACACTTCGATTACCGATAAACTAAAAAGTTTGGCTCAAGGTTTATACACATCTTGGAATGTCACAGCTAATATTGACCTCAGCAAAAAAGCTAAAAATGAACCAGATATGCTGGTTGCTGGCCTAATGGAGATGTTGCATTACGGTACATTGCCAGCGGCTACAGTCCATAGACTGACGACAATAGCCGGACTTAAACTAATGAAAGGTTTCGAAGGCATGTTCCTGGATCCAGGGTCAATTACCACTGATTTTAACCCGGAACTATTCAACAAGCTGAATTTCCGTGACCTTAGCCTAGTGAAAGCAATCCTAACAAAACTAGTGAAAAAACTCAGCGCGGAAGCAATGGCTAAGGCGCCGACACATGGAGCCGACCCCGCAGTCGACCATTTGGCAACTGAGGTTGAAACTGCTGCCAACAAAGCAGCTAGCGGTCCGGGAGGCGCGCCAAAGGATCTTCGTGAGGCTGCCTAGATTTTCTTTCCTAATAATATTAATTTTTTGAATTTATGACTAAAGAAGCTATGTTTGGTGCTGGTTGCTTCTGGGGTGTGGAAGAGTATTTCCGCAGACTAGATGGCGTTAGCGAAACAGCAGTTGGTTATAGTGGTGGCGAGTTGGATAACCCTAGCTATGAAGATGTTTGTAGTAGTAGGACCGGTCATGCTGAGGTGGTGTACATCAAATTTGACCCGGAAGTAATCAGCTACGAAACATTACTCAAAGGTTTTTTCGAACTACACGACCCGACCCAATTCAATCGCCAAGGCCCAGATGTGGGTCCACAATACCGTTCTGCGGTTTTCTGTTATGACGATGAACAAAAAATGGCTGCCGAAAAAACAATCGCCGAACTAACAGCCAGTGGCAAATTTCAGCGACCGATTGTGACGGAAGTTAGCCCAGCCCAAAAATTTTATCGTGCGGAAGAATACCACCAAAAATATCTATTCAAAAGAGGCTTGGGCAGTTGCCATTTGTAGAGTCTACTGAGCAAACAATTGGTATACCTCTTCGTTGCGACCATGGATGCCGCTTGCTAGATCATGAAATTTTTCAGGACTTACACTCTGTTGGCAAGCAGAAACTAGGTCGCCATAAGTATTGAATCCAAAAACATAAGCCGTCTCTTGGTCTGACAAACAAACTGTACCCGGATGGAAAGCGCCATCGGGACCAACTTGAGCATCATATACCAAAATCTGGTCGCCATTGTAGGAAACCTGCCAAGCTTTATTTG